>JAFYWO010000023.1 GCA_017557925.1 Alphaproteobacteria bacterium
AGTTGAATTTATAAAATAGTTTGATTGAAGGAGTATAAAAATGTTAAGAGATGAAATTCAAAACGCATTAAAAGAGGCTATGAAAGCAAAAGATATGGAAACTGTAGGCGCTATCAGATTGATTATTGCCGGACAAAAAGTTAAAGATGTTGAAGCTCGTGGAAGTGGTAAAGATTGTGCAAGTGACCAAGAATTGTTGGCTATGATGCAGACAATGATTAAGCAAAGAAACGAATCTGCAAGAATCTACCGTGAGGGTGGAAGAGAAGAATTGGCAGAAAAAGAAGAAAAAGAAATTAAAGTTATTGAGAAGTTTTTGCCAAAGCAGTTAAGTGAAGAAGAAATAAAAGAAAAAATCAATGATATTGTTGCAAAAACAGGTGCAAGTTCTATTAAAGACATGGGGAAAGTTATGGCAGAACTCAAAACAGGATTTGCCGGTCAAATTGATATGGGTAAAGCATCCGGTTTGATTAAAAGCATTCTTTCTTAATGGTGGTCTGTAAATAGATTTTTGAAGGCTTTTTTATGGCAAACGATGAACTTCAGCGTTTTATTGATGAGTTAAGAGAAAGAGTTTCCATTGTTGATGTGGTTGGGGCTAAGGTTAAGCTTACAAAAAAAGGTAGGGAATATCAAGGTCTTTGTCCGTTTCATAATGAGAAAACTCCTTCTTTTACGGTAAATGAAGTTAAGGGGTTTTATCATTGTTTCGGATGTGGAGCGCACGGTGATATATTAAAGTTTGAGATGGATGCAAACGGTTTGCCGTTTATGGATGCCATACAAAAACTGGCTCATCAGGCAGGAGTTTCAGTTCCTAAACTTTCTAAAAAAGGGGCTGAAGAAGTTGAAAATAAAAAATCATTGTATGATGTGATGGAACAGGCTTGCTTGTTTTTTGAAAAAAATCTTTTTATGCCGGTTGGAGAAGATGGGTTAAAATATTTTAGCCAAAAAAGAGGATTGTCGCAGGAAGTTATTAAAAAATTTAGATTGGGATATGCGCCAAATAATAACGGGTTGATGGCTTATTTGAAGTCAGAGGGGGTTAGTGATAAAGACCTTAATGAACTGGGACTGATGACTATTCCTGATGATAAGAGCCGGAAAAATCACGATTTTTTTAGAAACAGGGTTATGATTCCAATTACCAATAAGCAAGGTAAGGTTATTGCTTTTGGTGGCAGGGTGATGGAAAAAATTGAACCTAAATATTTAAACTCGCCGGAAACACCGATTTTTAATAAACGCAAAAATCTTTATAATTTGGATAAAGCAAGAGAAATTGCATATAAAGAAAAGAAACTTATTATTTCTGAAGGGTATATGGATGTTATTGCTCTTGACAGATATGGATTTTCGTATGCTGTAGCCCCTTTGGGAACAGCTTTAACTGAAGAACAGATTATTGAGGCTTGGAAAGTTGTCAATGAGCCGGTTTTATGTTTAGATGGTGATGCTCCGGGGACTAAAGCTGCAATGCGAGTTGTGGATAGAGTTTTGCCTATTTTGAAAGCTGGTTATTCGCTTAAGTTTTTATTTTTACCTGAAAATATGGATCCTGATGAATATTTACAAGCTTATGGTAGGGACAGTTTTGCTTCGCTATTAACAAAGACAAAGCCTTTGATTGATATTTTGTGGCAAAAGTATACGCAAGATGTTGATTTTTCTACACCAGAACGCAAGGCTTTGATTGAAAAAACATTGATTGCAGAAGTCAACAGAATAGGGGATTTGGTAGTCAGAAACTACTATATGCAGGAAATAAAAAGTAGGATTTATCACGCTTTTAGGCCCAAAATTCATAAAGAGCAAGAAGTTGATAGACAATCAAGTTTGCCTTTAAGAGAAAAAAACAGTGAAACAGTTTATGTGAAAAAAGAATATAATCCGCAAATAAAAGAGAAGAAAAATTATCAGTATACGAAAGAAAGAGCAGATATCAGTCATAAATTTTCTTCTAATCCTGAAGAATTGAAAAAGAGTATTGATAATGATACCGGTAAGAATTTAAGGTTTATTATTGCCTCGGAGCTTATTTATCCTGAACTTATTGATGATTATGAGGAACATATTTTTATTGATGATATTAAAGATGAGGGATTGAAAAAATTACAGATTTTGATGTCTGATATTTATCATGAAGGAGAAAATGTGTTTAACGGAGAGGAATTAAGTGCAGTTATTCGTGAACGTGGTTGCAAAGAAATAGATAAACTTTGGGAATATAAAATGCTCAAAGAAAGAAAACCTTTTATAAATGATTTAAGGAAGAATATTGAAAGGTTGTTGTTGGAGAATCGTGTGCGTTCAATTGAAAATGAATTAAAAGAAATCAGTGATTTACTGAAGAAAAATTTTGATGAAGAAGCATATTTAAGACAGAAGCTTTTGCGGGAAGAAAGAAATGAAATACTTTTGAAGGCTACTGAGATTGAATAAGATTGTTTTTTAGTTTAGTTTTTATGGGGCGCTTTGATGTTTCAAACTGTCTTGCAATGGCGTAAGTGAAGTATGTTTGGGTATGGAAGACAGGGATATTATGAGTATTGCTATAAAATAAGGTGTTAGTTTATAAAAAAGTTGGTTGACAAGTTTTGGGAATTTTAATAATTTTCTCTTAGTTTTTGATAGACTTTTGAGGGAAATTATGGGGTTTGTTTGTCCGAATAAAGAATGCAGAAAATGCTTGAGGTTGGCAGAGTTTAGGGACAGTAATGAAATTAAATTTCCTAAGTATTATAACGGGCCAGTTCCTAGTTTTGGAGATTTAAGTGCCGAGATTTTGGTGGTTGGGCTTGCACCTGGGTTGCATGGAGCAAATCAAACAGGAAGACCTTTTACAAATGACTATGCAGGTGATGTTTTGTATCCTATTCTTAAAGATGAGGGATTGGCAAGAGGAGAGTATAAAAGAATAAAAGATGACGGTTTTGAGTTATGTAATGTCAGAGTAAGTAATGCCGTTAGATGCGTGCCACCTTTAAATAAACCTACTACGGAAGAAGAAAAAATATGTCGTCAGTATTTGAAACAAGAAATTGAGTCGATGAAAAATTTGAAGGTTATTTTAAGTTTGGGGACTATTTCTCATAAAAATGTTTTGTCGGTTTTAGAAAAAAAACAATCGTTGTATAAATTTTCTCACGCTATGGTGCATAATCTCGGTGGGGGAATTATGTTGGTAGACAGTTATCATACTTCAAGATACAATATAAATACCGGAGTTTTGACGGAAGATATGTTTAGAGAAGTTATAAGAAAAATTAAGGAACTTATTTAAAATGAAGATGTTAGGCAGATTTTTTGAAGTAATAGTTGCAATATTATTAGCAGTAGTAACAATAGTTCTGTCGGTGTTGATTTATGTTAAAAGGTTGTGGCCTAATGCCGATTATGAACAGATTATGAATACGCTTAAAGATATTTCTTTGAATGTTATTGTTGATAATGCATATCCGATGGATTATTTTTGGGGTTTCTTATTTGTTGTGATTGTTTTTCCGATTTTGTATTTTTACTTAGGTGTAAAAAAACAGTTAGGCGTATTAGTTTTGTTTAGTTTTATCGTGGCTTATTACTCGGGGTTTATTCATTATGAAATTTATAGCAGAACAGTGTCTAATTTGTTTGAAAACGAATATTTAAATCCTAATGAAATTGAATATAAGTTTCCTGAAAAGAAGAAAAATTTATTGTTGATTTATGTTGAAAGTTTGGAACAGAATTTTTCTAATGAAAAAGTGTATGAAAAAAATTTAATACCTAATTTAATAAAATTACAAAATGAAGGAGAGTATTCTCTTGAACACAGAAGTTTGCCGGGGAGTGATTATTCTATTGCGGCATTGGTGGCTTCCAAATGTGCTGTTCCTTTGAGATTTAACAGGCAAAGAGATATGTGGGAAGCAAAGTTCTTTTTGCCTAATTTGAAGTGTTTTCCAGAAGTGCTGAAAGATAATGGTTATCAAGTTAAGATTATTAAGGCAGCTGATATCGGTTTTACTAATGTTGATTTGTTTGCAAAACAACATGGATTTGATGAGGGTATCGGAGTTAATGAGATAAAAAAAGATATAGGTGATGAAAATTGGGAAGACAAACTTGGAACTTTTGGTGGTGTAAGTGATAGAGTATTGTTTGAATATGCTAAATCAAAAATTGAAAAGTTTGATAAAGATAAGCCTTTTATGTTGACATTGTTTAGTTTGGATACGCATACACCGGCACCTTTTTTGGATAAGAAGTGCAAAAAAGAATTTGATGATACAAGAGATAGTTTTGCTTGCACAGATAAGGCGGTAGTTGAGTTTATTGATTGGTTTAAGAAAACTAAATATTGGGATGATACATTGGTTGTGGTTGTAGGTGATCACTTGTTGCCTTCTCGTATGAAAGGGCAAGAAAAAGATAGAAAAAGAGGCATTTACAATGTATTTTTGAATGTACCTGAAGGGTTGAAGATTGATAAAAACAAGATTTTTTCTACCTATGATTTTGCTCCAACTATTTTAGACGGATTGGGGGTTGAGATGAAACCCAGAGGTTTTGGTTTGGGACGCTCTATGTTTAGTGATGAATTAAGTTTGATGGAAAAATTAGGCGAGACCCAATTTAAGGTAAGATTGATTCAAAAGTCTAAAGTGTATGATGATTTTTTGATACCTAAAGTAGAAAGAGTTGAGGTTTTTGAGAAATATAAAATCGGAGAAGAAATTAAAGGTAAAGAATTTTTAGGATATACAGATTCTTCTTTAGAAACTTTGGGACGTTATTATATTGATAGGCTGGGGATTGAGATAGACGGTTATAACGGTGGTGATTTGGAAGCTGTTCTTAAGTTTTATGCTATTATGGGGTATAACAGTAAGGTTGTTGTATCGGCTGACGATAAAGATATTGCGGAATTTTTGTTTGATAGAAAAGTAAGGCAACCGTATGTGATGAGTTTTAAGATTGGGCGTGATGTGGTTAAAGATGGTAAGGTTGTTCTTAAAATACGCAATACAAGTGGTGTTCAAAAAGTTCATACAATGGGAATTAGTCCGGATAGCTTGGTTATTAAAGAAATTAGCAAGTAAACTTGTTGTTCAGATTATTAGAAAAAGCAGAATAAAAAAGTTATGAAAGAAAGCTTTTTATACGTGTAGAGAAAATAACATCATCTGTTTTTAGTTGTTGTTTTAAGTATATATCTTTTTTGTTGCGTGTGCGTGACAAGGCAACGTAGAGTTGACCGTGTGCAAATGCGCCTCTGTTGATGTCTAGTATTACTCTATCCAAAGTTTTTCCTTGAGATTTATGTATGGTTAGGGCATAGCCCAGTTGGAGCGGATATTGGATGAAGTTACCGGTTTCTTTTTCGGTTACTTCGCCGGTTATTTCATCTATATCATAAGCAAATGATTTCCATTCTTCTCTGTATACGGTAAGTATTTTATTATCTTTTAAGCAACGGACTATAATGTATCTGTCAGCAAGTTTTTCTATTATTCCGGTTGTGCCGTTGATGAAGTCCGGATAGTTGTTTTTGTTAAATACAACAAGTGCCCCTTCTTTTAGGGTGAGGGATTTGGGAGAGGGGGTGTCTTTTATTTTTTCAAACGAGCCGGTTAATTGGGCTTCGTAGGTTTTTTCGTCAGTTGTGAGTTCTTGCAGGCGACGTTGGTTTATGAGGTCTGCTACTTGGCGATATGGGGTTATGGTAATGGCTGTTGCAAGAAAGTCATTGGGATATGTTTCAGGACGATTAAAATAATCCAGAGTTTGGGAAATGTTTTGATTGTTACGCAAGTTTTGCAGGTGTGATAGAAGTTCGTTATCTTGTTGGCGGTATACTTCGGTTAATTCAAATTTTTCAAAACAACCTTTTTGATAGGATTTTGCATCAAAAAAGTATGGCTCTATTGTGTTGTATTCTCTTTTGAATATTGGGATTGTGTCGTGTTTAATAATAGGGGGAAGTTGGCACATATCTCCTATCAGAATTATTTGTAAACCGCCAAACAGGCTAAGAGAATTTCTGGCTTGGCAACATAAGGCTTCAATAGCATCTAAAATATCGGGGCGAAGCATTGAAACTTCATCAATAATAAGAATATCGGTTTTTTTTAAGATTGATTTTAATTTACGGCGCTTTGTGGCGAGAACTTCTTTTTCTATTAAAAAATCGCTCAATGGTAAGTTAAACATAGAGTGTATAGTAGAGCCATCTATGTTTAGGGCTGCAATGGCGGTTGGAGCTACTATGCGAATACTTTTTTTTGAGTGTTTTTTGAGATATTTTATAAATGTTGACTTACCTGTGCCGGCTTGACCGTGTATGAAAATATTTGTGTGTGTGTGCTCTATTGTATCAAACAATTTGCGTTGAGTAAGATTTAGTGTGTCTAAATCTTTTAGGGTATTTGATAGTTGTTGCAGTGGTGTTATTTCCGGCATTGTCATTGTTATTTGTTCCTATTCTGTTCCTTTTTTTTAGATTATATGTATTAAAATGTCAAGTTGTTTTTTGTTGTAAGTGTGTTTGGGTGTGATTACTTTTGTTTTATGTCTTGCAAAGGTATGGAAGTGAATTTTTTATGGATTGCCACGCTACGCTCGCAATGACGGAGTGTGGCGAGTGTGTGGCAAAATAGCGAGAGAGTGCATTGTGGTTTATGAGGAACTTACTCCATTCGTCATCACGAGGAGCGGATGCTCCGTGGTGATCCATAGGTGGGTAGCCTAGAAGAATAGGCTTGATTGTTTTTAACTGGATTGCCACGCTACGCTCGCAATGACGGGCGGGGGTAGACTGGATTGCCACGCTACGCTCGCAATGACGGAGGGGGTATACTGGATTGCCACGCTACGCTCGCAATGACGTGAAACTCGTCATCACGAGGAGCGTTCCTCTCTTTCGTCATCACGAGGAGCGAATGCGACGTGGTGATCCATAAGTGGCGAGCCGTAATGAATAGGCTTGTTGTTTTTAGACTGGATTGCCACGCCTAACGGCTCGCAATGACGGGCGGGGGGAGTATGTGGCAAAATAGCAAGAGAGTTGAGGTGGCACGAGGAGCTTTCCCTTTTTTCGTCATCACGAGGAGCGGATGCGACGTGGTGATCCATAAGTGGGTAGCCCTGAAGAATAGGCTTTATTGTTTTATACTGGATTGCCACGCCTACGGCTCGCAATGACGAGGGCTGGGTAGAGTGGATTGCCACGCCTACGGCTCGCAATGACGGGGCAGGGTAGACTGGATTGCCACGCCTAACGGCTTGCAATGACGTGAGGGGATGGTAGATTACTAAGTTTCTGCTTGTAGTAACAGAATTTGTAGCTGTGTTTGAGCCATAAAAATATTGCTAAAAGCAAAAGTTTATGTTATAATGCTTAAAAATTATCTTTTAAGGAGCACGTTATGAATGCTGAAGAATTAAATACTCTTATTGGGCAGACAATGATAAAATTTATATTAGATGATAAGATGCCTGAAGACATAAAACTCATAAGATTAGAATTCTATTTAGATAAAGATGCTGATGTTAATACACAGATGTATGGGAAAAGCTTATTAACGCATGCAAAAGAGAAGTTAAAAAATAAAAAATTTGAAGAGCGATTGGTTGCAAAAGGTGCTAAAGAATGGGTAATTTCTGAAGAAACAGCTTTAGAGCTGGGGCGCCAATTTTGGGATAATGATGGATATTTAAAAAGTGTAGAGGAAATTAAAGAGCTTGTAATTAAAGGTGCTGATGTTAATGCGAAAGAGGAAGATGGTTGGACAGCGTTGATGAGTGCTTCTCGGTTTGGGCGTAAAGAAATTGCAGAGCTTTTAATAGAAAACGGTGCTGATGTTAATGCAAAAGATAAATATGATTGGACAGCGTTGATGCATGCTTCTTATAAAGGGAATAAAAAAGTAGTAGAGCTTTTAATAGAAAACGGTGCTGATGTTAATGCTAAAAGTAAATATAGTTGGACAGCGTTGATGTTTGCTTCTGAAAACGGTCATAAAGAAATTGCAGAACGTTTAATAGCAAAAGGTACTGATGTTAATGTGAAAGATAAAGATGGTAAAACAGCGTTGATGTGGGCTTCTGAAAACGGACATAAAGATATTGCAGAGCTTTTAGAAAAAGCAGAAGAAGAAAGTAAATCTAAACTTAAAGAAGATATGAAAGAAGATTCAAAGTCTTTGAGAGGTAGTAAGGATGAGAAAAATAATACCAAAGGCGGATTTTGGAATAGAATGTTCGGTGGTAACGACGGAATGTAATAAGCTTTATTGTTTTAGACTGGATTGCCACGCTACGCTCGCAATGACGGAGAGGGGGTGAGTGTGTGGCAAAATGGCGAGAGAGTTGTGGTGGCACGAGGAGCGTTCCCTTTTTTCGTCATCACGAGGAGCGTTCCTCTTTTTCGTCATCACGAGGAGCGAATGCGACGTGGTGATCCATAAGTGGAAAGCCTAGAAGAATAAGCTTGATTGTTTTAGACTGGATTGCCACGCCTAACGGCTCGCAATGACGAGGGGGGAGAGGATTGCTTTGCTGATAGCTTGCAATGACGCGGGGTATTACATTCCTTCGTTTGTTGGAGGGGTAAATGGAGGAGTGCTATTTTTGTGGAAAGATTTTTTCAATAGTTCTTCTTTAGATGTTTTAATGCTTATACTTTGTGTGTTTAAATATGCTATGAAATTTTCCATATTTTCTTCCGGTATGACATTAAAGGTGCGGGAGCCTGATTTTCTTTTAACGAAAAATTCAGGATGTTCTTTAAATGTCTTTTCCCAAATAGATTTTTTTATTTGTTCTTTATCTTTTGAAGCTGCTGGAATAGTTTTTCCATTTTGGGCAAGAGGAGTTTTGTAGAATTCTTGCCAACCAAAGTCAGTTGTAAGTTTTTCTTGGTAATCGGTTATTTCTACCTCAAAAGTTTTAAGGTAGGTTTTGAAGTTATCAAAATTTTCTTCCGGTATGATATCTATGGTTAGGTTGCCTGTTTTGGCTTTAACGAAAAACTCGGGGTGTTCTTTAAAAGTATTATCCCAAATATATTTTCTTTTTTGTTCTTTATCTGAACTCCTTGTTGGAATAGTTTTTCCGTTTTGGTCAAGAGTGGTTTTGTATAAAAAATCGTGCCAGCTAATGTCAGTTGAAAGTTTTTCTCGGTAATCGTTTATTTCTACACCAAAAGTTTTGAGATAAGCTTTGAAAACATCCATATTTTCTTTTGGTATGATATCTTTGTTATGGATGCCTGTTTTGACTTTAATGAAAAACTCAGGGTGTTCACTTAATGCCTTTTTCCAAATGGATTTTCTTATTTGTTTTTTATTTTTATAATCTAGTTGAATAGTTTTTCCATTCTGGGAAAGAGGTGTTTTGTAGAATTCATTCCAGCTAAGGTCTGTTGAGAGTTTTTCTCGGTAATCGGTTATTTCTATACCAAAAGTTTTGAGATAAGCTTTGAAGTTATCAAAATTTTCTTCCGGTATGACATACTTGTTACTATTTTGTGTTTTAACTAAAGTGAAAAAATCTGGGTGTTTTTCTAATGTCTTTTCCCAAATAGATTTTCTTATTTGTTTATTTTTAGCGCCTGTATGAATAGTTTTTCCATTTTGGGCAAGTGAGATTTTATAGGAAAAATCATTCCAACAAAGGTCTGTTG
This sequence comes from Alphaproteobacteria bacterium, assembly GCA_017557925.1. Taxonomy (GTDB): domain Bacteria; phylum Pseudomonadota; class Alphaproteobacteria; order RF32; family CAG-239; genus CAG-267. Next base: position 9,671 of record JAFYWO010000023.1, read on the forward strand.
CTAGTTTTTCTCGGTAATCGATTATTTCTATATTATAAGTTTTGAGATAAGCTTTGAAATCATCCATATTTTCTTCCGGTATGATATTGACGGTAAAGTTTTTTGCTTTTGTTTTAATGAAAAATTCGGGGTATTCTTCTAATGCCTTTTCCCAAAT
>JAFYWO010000024.1 GCA_017557925.1 Alphaproteobacteria bacterium
TTACTAAATACACTACACTATTCCAGAAAATAGGTTTCAACTTCCTGCTTCCTCTCATCAAGGGAGCTTTTTTATTGTAACTATTTTGGGAGAACTATGATGAAAAAAGCAAAATTACTTACAATTATTTGTATGTTAATTAGTATGACTATTGGTAGTGCAAAGGCAAGCCAACAGTTAACAAAAGATAATTATAGAACTATAACACCGGATTTTGAATTTGAAGATATGAACATAATGTACTCAACATCTTCTTATTATAAAAAAAATTTGTTCAGATGAAAGTAAAAATTTTTATTGTATATCTGCTGCTCATGGTGTAATGGGTAACAGAAAAAAAACTGAAAATAAATATCTTGGAAAAATTATAAAAACTCCATTCCATAATTGGGCATATAGTAATAATAGAGATGGGACTGTTAGCATAACAGATAAAGGTTTTCTTAGCGAATATCAAAGTTGGGAAGAATCTTCTTCTTGTCATTTAGTTGATGAAGATAATATAGAAAAATATGGTTCAGAAACCAACAATAAGAGAGGTACATATAATGTTATCGGAGTATTAAAAGAAATAGAATCTTATGAAGGAAAGCTAGTGCTTGATCCTTGTTTTTATATTGGTGAAGAAGATGCTAAAGTTACAACAGATAAAACATCTGAACAAACAGATACAAAAACAGAAGATAACAAAGCTCCTCAAGAGGATGATAGCAAAACAGAAGAAAATAAATTACCTCAAACATTTGAAGATTATATCTCTCAAAGACTTACAGAAATAAATATTTTTTCGGAATCTTTTAGAAATTGTTATAAAGAGAATATAAGAAAAAATTTCACAGAAGCATTAAAAACAAAAAAAATTACCGAAAACGAAAATCAAGCATTTGGAGGTATCGCACAAAAACTAAAATTTATACTGGAAATTGAAAATAAAACAAGAAGGGAATGTCGGAACGAAATGTAAGAAAATGAAAAATCAGAACAACTAGAAATAGTTGATAATGTCAAAATATAGCTTTTACTTTAATTTCTATTAAAAGGTTATTGCAACTTGATGATGGGATTAAAATAAATTATAAAAAAACTTTAGCCTCCTAAAAAAATAGGAGGCTTTTAAGATGGTGCACCAAAACGGACGAATTGTTGAACTCCATTGTTGATGAAACAAGAGAAATAAATGAGTGGCAATAATTAAAATATATTGACTTTTGCGGAGATTAATAGTTATAATATCCGCATAATTTGCGGAGATTAACAATGTATATTCACGAACAAAAAAATTGGCCAAACTTTATTTGGAATAATGATGAGCTTTTTGATATCATCACAAAAGTATCATTTAAGCAAGGAGAATTGCTTGGAAAAATGCAAAGTCTCGGATTTGATTTCCGACAAGAGGCTCTTTTAAACAACTTAACCGAAGAAATAACCAAATCAAGTGAAATAGAGGGAGAACTTTTGAATAAAGATGAAGTTCGTTCTTCTATTGCCAAAAGATTGAATATACATAATGCCAAACCTATTAACAGTAGTCATCATATTGATGGTGTGGTTGAAATTATGATTGATGCCACACATAATTTTGATACTGCTTTAACATACGAAAGATTATGTGGTTGGCACGCAGCTTTATTCCCAACAGGATATAGTGGAACGTATAAGATAAAAACTGCTTGTTATAGAGATGATAAAGACGGTCCTATGCAAGTTGTTTCAAACAACAAAGGCAGAGAAATTGTATATTATGAAGCTCCGCAAGCTACATTAATAGAAAAATATATGAATGATTTTTTTGCATGGGTAAATAAAAATTCTGATATAAACTCTTTAATAAAAGCAGCAATCAGCCATTTATGGTTTATTTCTATTCACCCATTTGAAGATGGAAATGGTCGTATAGCCAGAGCAATTACAGAACTTATGTTGGCAAAAGCAGAAAAATCATCTTACAGATTTTATAGTATATCTGCTCAAATCCAAAAGCAAAAAAATGAATATTATAAAATTTTGGAAAATACTCAAAAGGGAACTCTCGATATTACCAATTGGATAAAATGGTTCTTAAAAACAATGTTGCAAGCATTAGAAACCTCTGAAACAATGATTGCCAAGATTATAGTTAAAGCTGAAAATTGGATGGAGTTTAATAAATTTCCACTAGATGAAAACCAGAAAAAAATGATTAATATGCTTTTTGATGGTTTTGAAGGTAATCTAACATCAAGTAAATGGGCAAAAATATGCAAATGCTCACAAGATACAGCCTCTCGTTCTATCAAACAGCTTATAGAATATGGCATATTAAAACAACAAGGTAGTGGTCGCAGTACTCATTATATATTAACTTGCGGAGAATAATTAGCATATTCTCCGCAAGTTTTGCGCAGATTACAATAAAAAAAACAGTCCTAAGTTTCAAACTCAGAACTGTTTTTTATATTATTTGTTAGTAATGTTGTAAAATGTCTCGACGATATCTTCAACTGTTCTCCAACTGCTAAATTCTTGAAGTGTAATAACTGTCGAACTAATACCATATTTTTTACAAAGTTTACACAGTAAATCATTAAGATCTGTTTCTTCTAATCCTAGATGCTCAGAAAGTAGATATCTAGCCCCAAACAGTTCTTCGGTAATCCAACCATCATGGTCTCTAAGGAGAATATTTTTAATATCATTGAAAATATCCTCTTCGGTAACTGATTTAGTTGTTTTTACAATATTAGTTCCTATTTTAGAAATTTTCTTTTTTTCAACAGGTGGTAATTTAGTTAAATAGTCAACGACTTCATCTCTAGTTAATCCTAGATTTGTAACTAACTCATCAACTTGAGCTAATTTTTTCTCTTTTGTTTCCATAATTATAAAATATTAAATTATACATACTAATTAATTTTGTAGTTCATTACTTATCATATTTTCTCGATTTTGCAATAAAAAAATCCTCGCAAATGCGAGGATATAGAAAACTTGGTGCTCTGAAAAGGACTTGAACCTTCACGGGATAACTCCCATAAGTACCTGAAACTTACGTGTCTACCAGTTCCACCACCAGAGCATTGTTTTTGTTTTAAACTGTTTTATAAAACTGTCAAGTTTTTTATATGAAGTTGTATCCATCTAACAGCAAGACTATACCCAATATTATGCGATAAATTACAAAAGGTAAAAATGTTTTAGTTCTTAACCATTTCATCATAAACACAATAGCAATAAGCGAGAAGATAAAAGACCAAAAAATAGCTTTGCCACCTAAAAACAGTTGAGAAATATCTCCTGTTTGATATAAGTCTATATAAGCTACAACTCCTGCAGCCAAAATAGATGGGACGGATAATAACATTGAAAACTTTGCCACTTCACTTCTATTATAACCTAAAAATCTCCCCATAGTGATAGTTATACCTGAACGACTTGTCCCCGGAAAAAAAGCTAAAGTTTGAGCAAAACCTATTAAAAGCGCATCTTTTAAGCTTATATCTTGTAATGTTTTTTGGGTAGAAAACGAAGTATCTGCATACAAAAGTAAAATTGAGTAAAAAATTAAAAGAAATGCTATTAACTTAGTATTTCTTATCCATTCCATTCCGATAAAAGACAAGACACCGCCGATTATAATAGCCGGAATTGTGGCTATCAATATAAAATATGCAATCTTTACTCCCAATACATCAAAATTAGGTCTAAATTTTTGTTGCCAAAGAGAATAAACCATTTCTTTTATAGTGTGAGAAAAATAAAGACATACAGCTATCAAAGAACCTAAATGAAGAGCTATATCTATTGCTTGCCCTTGATCAATTTGAGATACATATTTAGCAAATAAAACTAAATGACCGGATGAACTTACCGGCAAAAATTCAGTAAACCCTTGAATAAATGCAAGCCACAAAATATTAATATCTGACATTTTACCCCCATTATGGTTTTGGTAAATTTTACTATTGATGTCTTAAAAATCAAATAATAATTCTTCTTTTTTTTCTTCTTTTATAGATTTTTTATTGGATATTTTGGGTGATAAACTTTCTTTTATCACAGTTGTTTTCAATGCACCATCTGAAAAATGTATGGTAACAATATTTTCTTTTAATGCTTCTTCTTTAGAGCTAACAGTATTATTACTTCCTTTTATCCAAGCAAAGCCTCTTTTTAAGACAGATTCAACAGATACATTTTCTAAACGAGAAGATAAAGAATCCAACTTATCTTTATAACGACATATCATTGCATTTATATATATCGGCTTCAAATCATTTAATGAAAGGTTTAACATCTTTTGAGATAAGAAATTCTTTAATGCGATATTTAAGCGCTCTACTCTATAATCCAGTCTTTGAGTATTTTCATTTATTATTTGAATAAGGTTTGGAATACCTCTGCTTAATCCTTCTAATTTATGTTTATTTTCATCTAAATAACGTCTTACGGAATTTTTCATTCTATTATCAAGTATGTTCAATGTAAATAGCAATTCTTCACGAACCGGAACGGCAAACTCCGCAGCTCCTGTCGGAGTTGGAGCTCTACGGTCTGCAACATAATCTATCAACATTGTATCTGTTTCGTGTCCGACGGCAGAAATTATAGGAATATTAGAATCGTATACCGCACGAATTACACATTCTTCATTAAAAGACCACAAGTCTTCTAAACTGCCACCGCCTCTAGCTACTATTATCAAATCAGGGCGAGGTATTTTTCCATTTACAGGTAGCAAATTAAATCCTCGTATTGCATCGGCTATCTTTAATTCTGCCCCTATTCCCTGAACAGGTGTCGGCCATACCAAAATATGAGAAGGAAACCTATCTCGTATACGATGGATAATATCTCTTATTACTGCTCCTGTAGGACTGGTAACAACTCCTATCGTCTTAGGTAAAAAAGGAATTTTAAGTTTATGAGAAGCATCAAACAGACCTTCTTTTATAAACTGTTGCTTTTTTTGTTCTAACAGTTTTAATAAAGCACCTTCTCCTGCTAACTCTAAACTTTCTATTACTAACTGATAAGATGATTTACCGGCAAACGTTGTTATTTTACCTTTGGCAATAACCTCCATTCCGTCTTCTATATTAACCTTTAAGGTAGAGGCAACACTTCTCCAACAAACGGCGGAAAGAACGGCATTTTCATCCTTTAAAGACAAATACCAATGTCCGGAATCTGCTCTTTTTGCCCCAAAAATTTCCCCTTTTACATAAACATTTGAAAAAGCCTTTTCCACAAAGTTTTTTATTTCTTGAGAAACTTCGCTTACAGTCTTTGCCTCAAGTTTTTTTTCCGGTTCTTTTTTAGGAATATTGGGAATATCAAAATCAAAACTCATCATAAGCCTAATAATCCTTTGGCAAAATCTTTAGCTTTAAATACATCCATATCATCAACTCCCTCTCCTACTCCGATATAGTAAATAGGAATAGACGTTTCTTTAGATATAGCAACCAAAATACCACCTTTTGAAGTTCCATCTAATTTGGTTACAATTATACCATTTACATCAACTAATTCTTTGAAGGTTTTTACTTGGTCTAAACCATTTTGACCGGTTGTAGCATCTATGGTTATTAATGTCTTATGCGGAGCATCGGGGACTATCTTTTTTATTACACGAATAATTTTTTGTAATTCATCCATTAGGCCTTTTTTGTTTTGAAGGCGTCCGGCTGTATCAATAAATACTATATCATCTTGTGCATTGATTGCTTCTTTAATACCATCATAGCAAAGACCAGCACTATCACAATTTGGAGCCCCTTTATAAACTCTTATATTGTTTCTCTCACCCCATACTGACAATTGCTCAACGGCTGCAGCCCTAAAAGTATCTCCGGCTATAAATGAAACCTTATACCCAAGAGAAGAAAATTTTTTACCTAATTTACCTATAGATGTAGTCTTTCCTGCTCCATTTACACCTACCATTAAAACAATAAAAGGAGAATTTGTTTTATCTATAACAAATTCTTGTTCTGTAGGTTGTAAAATATCGCTAATATCTTTAGCTAACTGCTCTTTAATTTTTTCAACATCCATATCTTTATCAAATCGCTTCTGACTGAATTTATTGATAATTTCTGTTGTAGCACTAACTCCTAAATCTGCAGAATAAAGTAATTCTTCCAAACCATTTATTACATCTTCGTCAAGATTTTCTTTCGTAAAGATGTCTTTTATTCCTTCTTTCAGATTGTTTGAAGTTTTCTTTAACCCCTGTCCCAGTTTTTGAAAAAAACTACTCATTCTGTTTCCTTTCTTAAGTTTCTTAATATTTCTGCTCTTTTTCTTCTTATATTAACAGGAACTTGAGGCATTTTGGAAGCAGGTGTTCCCGGTCGCTCCGAGTAAGGAAAAACGTGAAGTTTTGTTATATCTGCTTCTTCAACCAACTTTAATGTATTATTAAAATTATCTTCCGTTTCTGTTGGAAAACCACAGATAAAGTCTGCGCCAAAAGTTGCTTCAATTCTGGCCAAACGCAGTTTTTTAGTTAGGCTAATAACATCCTCTCTTTGATGACGTCTGCCCATTCTTTTTAAGATTAAATTATCTCCTGATTGTATGGAAAAATGAAAATGCGGGCAAATATTAGGGTATTTTTTTACAAGTTCTATAAAATCATCATCTATTGCCGCCGGATCCAAAGAACCGAATTGTAGTGACGGCAATTCCGGAAAAGATGTTAATATATCTTGCACCAAACCACTAAAACTCGGTTTGTAAGAACAAGCGTCTATTCCTGTTAAACATATTTCTTTGAAGCCCTGCTCCAACAATAACTTAATTTGTTCTATAATTTTTTCTTTTTTTACTGAACGATTTGCGCCTCTAGCATAAGGAATTATACAATATGTACATCTGTGATCGCAACCTTGTTGAATTTCCACAAAAGCTCGCTCTCTACCCTCAAATCCCGTTATCATATAGGCATCATAACCTGAAAAAGAAAAAATGTCTCCAACAATGGTTTTATCCTTAGATATAAGATATTTTTCAATATCTGTTTTTTCCATATTGCCTAAAACTAAGTCCACTTCTTCCATTTGACTAAATCTGTTTGTGCTTACTTGTGCAGCACAACCTGTTACAACTATTTTAGCATTAGGATTTTCTTTTTTTAATTTACGAATAGTCTGACAACATTGACGCTCTGCTTCTTTAGTCACGGCACAAGTATTGACAACTATAAGGTTATCATAAGATTTTAATTTTTCTTTGAAGATTTCCGCTTCATAACTATTTATACGACAACCAAACGAAACAACTTTTACCATTTTACTTCCTTAATATTATTATTTTTTTAGTAGTAACTGATAAAATAATATTGTGCAAGTCATTTTAGAAATTTATATTATAATTTGCAGTTAATTCATTATAATATTCATACCATAGCGGTTTCAGATATGTATGAGTATACCACTCTGTCCAAGGCTTATGACCGGCAAAATGCAAAATCGTTGCATTATCATAATTTTCTTTAGCGGTATTATAAACCTTTTCTCCATAAAATTCACTCAAAAATTCTGCATCTTTTTCTTCAAAAAAGGTGCTGTTTAGATTGTAATTATAAGACAAAGATTTTACTTTATCTTTCACAACAACATTAAATACATCTTGATCTCCAAACACTTCTGAATGAGAATGAAAATAGTCTATCGCTTGAGAAACTATATCATCTTGTCTTATTTTATTTAAATTCAGCAACATAACACCTGTATTAAAATAAAATCCTCTCCATTCAAGTTCAACTTCTGTAATATGATACGGAAATTGATACATTAAACCATCTTTAGTAGCTGCCAGATATACTGATGACACATCTTCATTGTATAATCTTGTTAAGTCCTTTTGTATTAGTGTATCACCATCAATATATAAAATTTTATCAATATCTTCCAAATGACTACTTATAAATATTTTTTGCATAGCCATTTTATATGATTTAAAGCGACCTAAATTTGTATAATTTAAATCTTTTTCTTTAATGTCTTTTACTGTTATTGTTACATCTTCATTTTCCAGTTTTTTTAATTTATTTACATCTTCTTCATCAAAATCTTTTGCTAAAACATAAATTTTATAATGACTTGTTTTTTCTTTATTTTTTATAAGAGAATACATAGAAGTCATTATGTATGGCAAATATTTTTTATCAGACATATAAGCAATATTTACCACATTAGGCTTTAGTAGCACATAGTAAGAAAAAACAATAGCCAATATCCAAATTACAAAAAAACTTATAATTATATTTTTTCTTTTCATAACGCAAGAACCTCATTATAGTATCTGAACCACAATTCTTTCAGATATACGGGCTTATAATTATCTGCCCAAGGTTTATCTCCAGCATAGTGTATTATTGTTGAATTTTCATATATATAAAATGTTTGTAAAGGTAAGGTTTCTCCGTGATATCGGCTCAAAAAATTTAAGTCATCTTCTTCAAAAAATGTGCTTATACAATTATAACGATACGACATCAATTTTAATTTATCACCAAAAACTATATTAAGTGCATCTTGGTCGCCATAAAAATCTTTGTTTGTATTAACATACTCAATAAGTTTTTCTACTATTTTATCTTTTCTTTGTAAATCTAGATTATAAAGCATTACTCCACTATTAAAATAGTATCCTCTTTTATCCAAACCAATCTCTTTCATCTCTTCTAGGAAACGATAATAGATTCCGTCTTTTGCAACAGAGGCATATACATCATCTATATTTATATCATAAAGCGAGCTTAAATCTTTAAGAACTATTGTATCTCCGTCCATATATATTACTTTATTCAGATCTTTTAGTACATCGGGCAGAAAAATTTTATGCATACCAACTTTATAACGAATAAATCTTTCCATATTCTTAAACGGAAGATTTGGTTCTTCTTTGGGTATTAGGGTAATATTTACGGTATCTTTTGCTAAATCTTTTAACTTTAATAAAAATTCTGCATCTTCTTTTGTTATATTTTCGGTTATGATATAGAAGTTATAAGTAGAACTTTGGCATTTATTTTTTATAGCGGAATACATTGAAGTTGCTGTAGGAATTATGTATTTTGAATCTGTTATTAAAGTTATATTTACTTCTTTTTTTTCTAAAGAGCACTGATTTTTTTGTATACGGATAAAAGAAGGTATAATATCTTTTTTTTCTATTTTTTGTTCAACCCAACCATTATCTTCCGGATGTAACTTATATAAAATAAAAAAAGCAACAATGCTTAAAATAGCAGTTAACAAAAATGCACAGATTATATAAAAATTTTTTTTGGACATACTTACCTCCTATTTCTTATATTAACTAACACAAAATTGTTAATTATTCGTGGATAAAATATTTTATTTTTTGTTTTTTTTGTTTTTTTAAGTATTTTCTAATTATAGATTTGGAGTATGTAATATGAATATAAAATTAGCAAACATCATTGGAACTTATTTTGGTTTGGGTTTATCTAAATATGCACCTGGAACTGTTGGCTCTTTAGGGAGTTTACCTTTAGCTTATTTAATTATAAGCATTGGCGGTTGGAGTGCTTTGGTTGTTGCCAGCATTATAATTTTTTTCCTCGGCGTAAAAGCGGTTGATGTTATTATAAAAGAAACCGGCAATAATGACCCTTCAAAGGTTGTTATTGATGAAACTGTCGGACAATTATTAACTTTTTCATTCATTGCTTATTTGGCTCCTGATTTTTTGGTAGGAATATCATCTTTATTTTACTATGTTTTAGGTTTTATATTTTTCAGATTGTTTGACATTATAAAAATGGGACCGGTAAAATATGCTGATACAAAAATAAAAAATGCTTACGGTGTGATGCTTGATGATGTCTTTGCAGGACTTTTTGCCGGCATTATATTGGTAGTTTTTTTATTTTTTATGGTAAATATTTAGTCGCTGTTTATCCTAATATCTATTTCTAACCATAAAGTTTCTTTATCATCTTTTTCTTGTTTTAAGTCATCTAATTTTTTGGTTAACTCGTAAAAACGTTTCTCGTTCTTTTTATACAATGAAGCATCTGACAATTCTTCTTCTATTTTTGCTATTTCTTTTTCTATATTAGTTATTTCTTCAGGCAACAGTTCATATAAACGTTTATCTTTATAGCTAACCCTGTTTGAAGGCTGTTTTGGTTGCTCTTCCTTAACTATTTTTTTGGGTGCTATATTTTTTATGTTTAAAGAGTTATTTTTTATATATTTATTATGCAATTCTTCATAATTACCAACGTGCTCTATAACTGTTCCATCACCTTTCATATACAACATTGATGTTGTTATTTTATCCAGAAAATCTCTATCGTGACTAATAAGTAAAATAGTTCCTTGATATTCATCAAGCATTTCTTGAAGCAAATCAAGAGTATCCATATCTAAATCATTTGTAGGCTCATCTAAAACCAAGAAACTAGACTCCCTTGCCAGCAACAGAGCTAACATCAATCTATTTTTCTCCCCTCCTGATAAGCAAGATACTGGACTTTGAGCTTGTTCAGGTGTAAACAAAAAATCTTTTAAATAAGCAACAACGTGACGATTATGCCCTCGCACATAAATATGATCACCCTTATCACAAAGTGTTCTCCACAATGTTTTTTTATCATCCAAAATATCTCTATTTTGGTCAAAATAAGCCATTTCTAAATTTTTTGCCAACCTAACAAAACCATTATCCGGTTCTAAGTGTTTGATTAACATTTTTATCAACGTTGTCTTACCTGAACCGTTAGGACCTACAATACCAATACGATTACCACGAAGAACTCTTAGCGAAAAATCTTTAACAATCTCTCTATCAGAAAAAGTTTTGCAGATGTGTTTTGCTTCTAATACCATCTTAGAGCGAATACCCGCATCCTTTATCTCCATATCAACAGAACCTAACTTTTTGATAGTTTCTCTGCGTTCTTCTCGTAAAGCATAAAGCCTTCTTAAACGACCTTGATTACGCTTGCGACGAGCAGTAACACCTTTATGCAACCATTCCGTTTCTTCTTCTATTTTTTTATTTAAGTTTCTTTCTTTTATTATTTCTTCATTTATAATCGCTTCTTGCCATACCTCAAAATGAGAAAAACCTTGGTTATTCGTATGAACAACACCTCTGTCTAACCATAACGTTTTGTTTGAAACACTATTTAAGAACGAACGATCGTGACTTATTACTACCAAAGCACCAGAAAATTTTTTTACTATTTCCTCTAATTTTTCTATCGCAGTTATATCCAAATGATTTGTTGGCTCATCAAGTAATAATATATCAGGATTAGAAATAAGCGCTCTGGCAAGTGCTGCTTTTTTTAGTTCCCCTCCTGAAGCAGTTTTAGGAGATAATTCTTTTTTTATATCCAACTCATCAATTAAAATATCGGCTCTATATTCTTCTTCTCTTGTGTTTTCTTCACCCAATCCCGATAATATGGCATCTTTTAGAGTTTCAAAATCCTCAAAAGATGTTTCTTGCTCCATGTAAGAAATTTTCATACCTGGTTGAACGAAAACTTCCCCATTATCAGGATGAATAATTCCGGATATTATTTTTAATAATGTTGATTTACCGCATCCGTTACGCCCTACAAGACATATTTTATCTCCTTTTAAGATATTAAGACTGACAGATGTAAAAAGAGGTCTAACTCCGAAGGTTAAACTTATATCTCTTAATGTATATATCGGTGCAACTTGAGCCATTTTCTTATAGGATATTTTGAGGGTTTTAATTTACTTTTTATTTTTTATACTTTATTTTTTATGGAAAGCAATATTTTTTTTGCAGTTGATATTTTTTACCATACTTTTTCGTATCAGGAGTGTAGTAATAATGAGAAGTAAACTTTTTTTTGCTCTACTTATATTGATTGTTCTTTACTCAAATGCCAGAGCACAAATTGATTTGGGTGTTGAAGATATTTCAGGTTCTGTTGTTGGCTACCAAGACGGAACACAAGACATTGATAATAAAGAAAACTCTACTATTATAGATAATACTTTAAACCTATTTGGTAAAACAAATGAAGAAAAAGACAAAAAAACTATTACCTTAGATGATATAAAAGCCAAAGCAGATGCAGGTGACGTTCAATCTCAATTAGATTTAGGATACATGTTTTTATATGGGGAAAACGGAGCTAATGTAGACTATAAACAAGCTATTTACTATTATGAATTGGCAGCTCAAAATAAAAATGCCGTCGCTCTTAATAATATGGGAAGTTTATATTTTAACGGTATAGGAACAGAAGTTAATTATCCTAAAGCTATAAAATACTTTGAAGAAGCTGCAAAATTCGGTAGTAATGATGCCGCCTTGAATTTAGCCGTTATTTATTTAGGTAATGATAAAAAACACAGAACAACCGAAGAATGGAACAATATACACGACCTTCTTCATCAAGCACAAAAAACAAATTATCTTGCTAAGTATTTGTATGGCTATGCCTATTACTTAGGATTTTTGGTCGAAAAAGATTATGTAAAAGCATTTAGTTTAATTAAAGAAGCGGCAGATAATCAATATGATGAAGCACAATATATTTTAGCAGATATGTATATTACAGGAACAGGAACTACAAAAAATTATGCTCAAGCAGTTAATTACTTAAGGGCTGCCACCCATCAAGGACATATTGGCGCTATGATGAAATTGGCTCAAATTTTAGAAGAAGGTAAAATATATACACAAAATATTATGAATGCACATATTTTATATAATATAGCTTCTGTTTCAGGTGCTGAAGGAGCCGCAGAAAAAAGAGATGAAATTGAGAAACTTCTTAAAATTGAAAATCTTCTTGCAGCTCAAGCAAGTGCTGAAAACTTTAAACCTGAACCATCCAAAAATACAAATTTCGTAAAACAAACTTTTGGAAACAGTTTAAAAGCATATATTGATACAAATATAGAAAGCGCTAATGGTATTGTTGAAAATTTTAATTAAAAA
>JAFYWO010000025.1 GCA_017557925.1 Alphaproteobacteria bacterium
CATCACCACCTAAGTTATCGTCGCCGTTGTCACCACCGACATCATCGCCACCTAAGTTATCGTCGCCGTTGTCACCACCAACATCATCTCCGCCTAAGTTATCGTCGCCGTTGTCACCACCGACATCATCTCCGCCTAAGTTATCGTCGCCGTTGTCACCACCGACATCATCGCCGCCTAAGTTATCGTCGCCGTTGTCACCTCCAACATCATCGCCACCTAAATTATCATCGCCGTTGTCGCCACCGACATCATCTCCGCCTAAGTTATCATCTCCGTTGTCGCTACCAATATCATCGCCACCTAAGTTATCGTCGCCGTTGTCACCACCAATATCATCTCCGCCTAAGTTATCATCGCCGTTGTCACCACCAACATCATCGCCACCTAAATTATCATCACCGTTGTCACCACCAACATCATCGCCACCTAAGTTATCGTCGCCGTTGTTATTATCATCTTGAGGAGGAATATTTGTATCTTCACCCGAAACTCCTTTAGGACCTCCACCTCCGCCACCGCCACTTGCAGCAACACCAATAGCTCCAACAGCTACTGCACCCACAACTACAGAACTGCTAACACCTGCACCTGCAGAAACAGCACCGGTTGAGGTAGCTTTAGCACCACCGGAAACTTGTCCTTTATTATAACTTTTGTTTTGAGTTTGTTTTAAATTTTCTACATATTTTTTAACGCATTTATGTCTGGAATTAGCTCCATACGAATAAAGAATTTTTGCTGTTGCATTATCTTTTTCCGCAAGCGCTTTACAAAAAGCCGTATCACCATTTTTATCAACAGTATCAACCAACCCGTTATATTGAGAAATATGCCTCAACATCATATAATTATTATTTTTGGCTAAACGATAAATTGTCACTGCATCAATCCCATTACCGGCATAAACATTTTTTACACCTAAAACCAAAGTAACAATCAATCCGATAAAAAACAGTATTTTACTTTTAATCATATCAAAAATTCCCTCACTAATACCTATACTATTCTAACAAATTATTTTTTTTTTACAAGTAAATAAAAAGACCAAATAGTAACAAAATAAAAAAATCGGTAAAACAATTCATAACAAGTATAAAAAAATCATTGCGCATAAAAAAGTAATAAAATTTGACAGTTTCTTCCATCTTTTTTAACATACGAATATGAATTAACCACTACAAGGAAAAAACTATGGAACAAAGAATTATAGATGTAAACGGCGTAAAACTTGCAAATACTTTACCATTCGGGCTTATTTGCGGACCTTGCCAAATAGAAAGCCGTCAGCACGCTATTGACATAGCCGGCGCTATGATAGAAATTACCAAAAAACTTAATATTCCCTACATATTCAAAGCATCATTTGACAAAGCAAACCGCACTTCCATCAATGGTGCAAGAGGTGTTGGTATTGATGAAGGGCTTAGAACATTTGATGAAATAAAAAAACTTTACAATAACATCCCAATAGTAACAGATGTTCACGAGAAAGAGCAATGTAATATTGTAGCAAAGCATGTTGATATGCTACAAATTCCGGCTTTCCTTTGCCGTCAAACAGACCTTGTTGTAGCTGCAGCTCAGACCCAAAAAGTTGTTAACATCAAAAAAGGGCAATTCCTTGCTCCGTGGGAAGCAAAAAATCTTGTTACCAAATGCTTTGAATCCGGAAACCCAAATGTTTGCTTAACCGAGCGTGGCACAAGTTTCGGCTATAATACTTTGGTAACTGATATGCGTGGACTTCCTCGTATGCGTGAAGATACCGGTTGCCCGATTATTTTTGATGCCACACACTCTGTTCAACAACCTGGAGGAATGGGAGGAAGCTCCGGTGGACAAAGAGAGTTTGCTCCGGTTCTTGCTCGTGCAGCTGTTTCTGTTGGTGTTGCTTCCATTTTTATTGAAACACACGAAAATCCGGACAAAGCATTATCTGATGGTCCAAACACAATAGCCTTAAAAGATATGCCTTCTGTTCTAGAAGTTTTGAAAAAATTTGATGATTTAAGAAAATCTATGGAAATTTTCTAATCCAAACTTTTCTCCCACAAAAATATCCGTAAAACAAAATTTACGGATATTTTTTATTGCCTATATACAGCTACAACTCCGTCATTGCGAGCGTAGCGTGGCAATCCAGTCTAACCCAGACACCGTCATTGCGAGACGAAGGCGTGGCAATCCAGTAAAAAAACAATCAAGCTTATTCAATGTAGCTAACCACTTATGGATCACCACGGAGCATCCGCTCCTCGTGATGACGAAAAAAGGGAACGCTCCTCGTGATGACGAGTGAGGGAAACTCCTCATAAAAACACAATGCACTTACTCGCCATTTTGCCACACACTCTACCACCGCCCGTCATTGCGAGCCGTTAGGCGTGGCAATCCAGTCTACCCCTCTCCGTCATTGCGAGCGTAGCGTGGCAATCCAGTCTAAAAAAACAATCAAGCTTATTCTTCTTGGCTTTCCACCTATGGATCACCACGTCGCTTACGCTCCTCGTGATGACGAAAAAAGGGAAACCCCCTCGTGATGACGTGCCCCCACCTCATTAAACCCAAACACACAAAGCCATCGTTTTGCCACATACTCCCCCCACCCGTCATTGCGAGCGTAGCGTGGCAATCCAGTCTACCCCCGCCCCGTCATTGCGAGACCGTTAGGTCGTGGCAATCCACTCTACCACCTCCCACGTCATTGCGAGCTGAAGGCGTGGCAATCCACTCTAAAACAATCAAGCAAATTCTTCACAACAAACAATAAACCAACTTACATCCCGTCGTTACCGCCGAATATTCTATTCCAAAACCCGCCTTTGGTATTATTTTTTTTATCCTTATCATTACTTAAAGACTTCGCATCTTCTTTCATATCTTCTTTAAGTTTAGCTTTACTTTCTTCTTCTGCTTTAGCTAAAAGCTCAACTACTTCTTTATGTTCAACATCTGAAGCCGTCATCAACGCTGTAGAACCATATTTATTTTTCGCATTAACATCTGCACCATTTTTTATTAAAAGCTCAACCACTTCTTTATGACCCAAAAGAGCTGCCAACATCAACGCTGTATCACCATCTTCATCTTTTGCATTTACATCTGCTCCCTTTTCAATCAAAATCTCAACTGCTTCTTTTTGACCTTCCCGAGAAAACACCATCAATGCTGTCCATCCTTTATCATTTTTAGCATTAATATCAGCTCCTTTTTCTATTAAAAACTCGGCTATTTCTTTATGTCCCCATCTGAAAGCTACCATCAATGTTGTTTCACCATATTTATCTTTTGCATTAACATCTGCACCTTTTTCTATTAAAAGTTCAGTTACTTCTTTATGACCATTCAGAGAAGCCCACATCAACGCTGTATTACCTTCTTCATCTTTCGCATTAACATTAGCACCATTTTCTATTAAAATCTCTGCAATTTCTTTACGCCCAAACCGAGAAGCCCTCATCAACGCTGTACAACCAACTTCATCTTTCGCATTAACATCTGCACCTTTAATTACAAGCTCTTTAATTTCCTCTACACTTTTTAAATATCCATCATTATCCCAAAATTGGCG
>JAFYWO010000026.1 GCA_017557925.1 Alphaproteobacteria bacterium
ATGCAAAGTAAACAGTTGTATTAGCGTTTTCTGCAAACTCACGAGCGAGTTTAGATTGACAGTCGCTACCACCAAACCAACTACTTGTTGTAGAACAGCCTGCTAATAAAACAACTGCACAAAGCAAACTTAAAAGTTTTTTCATTTATTTTCTCCATATGGTTAAAAACTTGGTTGTTATCGAGTAACTCCATAATCAACTAGACCACTACAATTTAAGAAACAAAAGTAAATATTTCAATAACAAACTATACTATTTGTGTATAAACTTATTATTTATTTTACAAAAATTTTAAAACTTTAGTTTTTTATTCCAAAATTCTTTAAAAGATTTTCTCTTTGAACACTGACATCAAAATTCGGTTTGACATTTAATTGTGGAGCAACTCTTGAAATTATTTTTCCACCTGTCGGACAAGCGTTCCATCCTGATGTAACATAACCGTATGTTTCTTTAATAGGTTTGGGGTCATCAATAATTACCATTAAAGAGTATTTTGGGTCACTTGCCGGAAAAGCCGAAACAAAAGATGTTACATTTTTACCTTTTATATATTTTCCATTAACAATTTTATTGGCTGTTCCGGTTTTTCCTACAACCTCATAGCCTTCAATATTGGCGTTTTTAGCTGAACCTTGAATGACGACTTCACGAAGAAGTTTTCTCATATCTAAAGATGTTTGCATTGAGATAACTCGTTTACTTTCTCTATTGGAACTTTCTCTTATTATGGTAGGAGGGGTATATATTCCTCCGTTTAAGATGGATGAGAATGCAGTTATTATATGTATCGGAGTTACGGATATTCCATAACCGTATGCTGTTGTTGCAACGGTATGTTCCTGCCATTGTTTTTCACTTCTGTAAATAGGAATTTCTCTTTCATTTATTTCCAAATTTTTTATTTTTTCAAATAATCCTAAATTTTTGAAAAATCTTATCTGTAAATCTTTTCCTACTTTAAGCGCCATTTGGGCGGAAGCAATATTGGAGGAGTGAATAAGGGTTTCTCCAACGCTCAACCATTTAGGCGGGACTCTGTAATCGGTAATTTTGAATCTTCCCATTTTAAGAGGTTTTCTTGCATCAAATCTGTCTGTTATTTTTATTTTTCCGCTATCAAGTCCGAGAGCTGTATTAAATACCTTAAAAACAGAACCTGCTTCATACACGCCTTGCGTTGCAAAATTAAATTTAATATCTTTATTTTTAAAATCTCGCTTATTTAAATCATAATCAGGAACAGAAGATAAAGCTATAATTTCTGAAGTTTTAATATCCATTAAAATAGCAGTAGCACGTTCTGCCATAAATTTTTCTTTTGCTTTGATTAACTCATCACGAATTGCGTATTGAACACCCAAATCAATAGTCAGTTGTAAATCTTTTGTAGAAGAACTTAAGCGATTGTTTAATGATTTTTCAAGTCCGGAAATGCCAATATTATCAATATCAGTATTTCCTAAAACGTGAGCTAATAATTCTTTTTGGGGATAAACTCTTGTTTCACTTTCTTCAAATTCTAACTCAGGAAAGCCCAATGCATTAACTTTTGCTTGTTGGAAAGGTGAAATGTTGCGTTTTAGATAAGCGAAACTGGATTTTTTGGTTAGTTTTTCTAAAAAAACATCATAACTTATGTCGTTAAAAATGTTATGAAGTTTTTTCGCTATTTCTTCTGCATTACTGACTTTTTTTGGATTACATAATAAATTCACAGTAGGGAGATTGGTTGCAACAACAACTCCGTTTCTGTCGGTAATGTTTGCTCTGTGAACAGGAGAAGATGCTCTGATTTTTGGGCGATAATATGTTATTTCTTCTTTATCAAATTGTATTCCGTCAACTAAACAAACATTAAAAATTCTAAATATGATGATAGAATATATAATAACAAATATCGCAATAACTAACATTATGCGAGAACGACAAATGTTAACGGATTTATCTTCTGTTTCCCATCCAAATCTGCTTGGTGAAAAATATATTTCTTGTCCGGGAACATAAGAAAATGTAGGCTTTTTCTTTGATAAACTTAACTTTAGCACCATTTTACCATTCAATACTTATCTTTCAGAGTTAGCAAGTATTCTTAAAGAATCTTTGTTCTTTGCAAACATTGTAGGATTCTCAAACAACTCGCCCTCTAATGGTAATGCAGAATAGTTAATAATTTGTTCAGGTTTTATAAAATCTAGCGAAATATATTTACCTGCTAAACTTTTTAATCTTTCGGGATTGTTAAGTTCACTCCAATCCGCTTCCAAAATATGAATATCGCGAATATCATTTCTTATATCGCTATTGATTTGTGCTAATTCTTTTTCTAAATTTTGCACATCATTAGTTAGCACAAAATAGTATGCACCAATAACAAAAGTAAACATAATCCACAAAACAGATATAGCGGTTTTTACATTACTCATATTATTTTTCCTTTCTTTTTATAGCATATCTTAATTTTGCGGAACGAGACCGCGGATTTGTGTTGTGTTCCGATTCGCAGGGTGTGATTGCTTTAGATGCAAAAGAAAATATTTTATTTTCATCTGTTTTTGTTTCGCAATTTTTACCATATTTTGAAGAATGAACTTTTTTGGAGGCATTATCATTAAAGTAAAATTTAACAATTCTGTCTTCTAAAGAGTGAAAATCTACAACAACAATCCTTCCGCCATCTTTTACTATATCAGATGCACCTTTTAGACCATTTTTAAGTTGATTTAACTCATCATTAACAGCGATTCGGATTGCTTGAAAAGTTCTGGTTGCAGGGTCAATTTGACCAAACTTCTTTGGTAATACGGAATAAATAATTTCAGCAAGCTCCGTTGTTGTTGTGATTTGTTTGTTTTTGCGATACAGAACAATTTGATGAGCTATTTGTCTGGATTTTTTTTCTTCTCCGTATGCGTATATCAAATTTGCAAGCTCTTCTTCTTCCATTGTGTTAACAATATCAGATGCCGTAGTGCCTTTCATAGACATTCTCATATCAAGTTCAGCCTCTTTACTAAAAGAGAACCCTCTGAAATCATCATCTAATTGCATAGATGAAACGCCTATATCAAAAACAACACCATCAACCTTTTCATTAACTAAAGAAGAAATGTCACCAAAAGTACCGGCTCTAAAATCAAATCTGTTTCCATAAATACTTTTTAGCTCATTAGCTCTACTTACAACACTTGGATCTCTATCTATAGCTATAAGTTTGCAATTTCTTGCATTAAGGATAGCCTCACTGTATCCACCGTTTCCAAAAGTAGCATCTACATATACACCGTTGTCTTTTATATCTAAATTTTCAATAACTTCTTTAAGCATAACGGGAATGTGACGTGTTTTACTTGTCATTATCATTCTCCTTTAGTTTTAAAGACGGACGAGACTGTTTTACTTTTTCTCTAATACGAGCTTCTTCTTTTGCCCAGTTTTCTTCGCTCCAAATTTGAAATTTGCGACCTTTGCCGACAAAAACAGCATTATCTTTGATTTCGGCGTGGGCTAATAGTTTTTCTGTTAAAACAATACGTCCTGTGCTATCAAAACTAAAACGCTTTGCATCTCCAAAAATAAGATTGGTCAAATCATCTTGGTCTTCAGAAAAGAAGTCTGTTGAATTTTCAATATCTGTTGCCAGTTTTTCTAAAAGCTCTTCTGTACATCCTTCTATGCAAGGAGATGTTAAACTTCTGTAACAAACAATTTCTGTAGATAAATCTTTAACTATTGCGCGATAATCTGAAGGTAGAGAAACACGCCCTTTAGCGTCTACCTTATTGATTATTGTATCTAAAAATAAAAAACTTTTGCGCATAGTAGTTTTCTCTTATGAATTATGTATATATATGGTATAACATGGTATTTCGTGGGAATCAATGGAAAAATGTAAGTTTTTGCAAAAATTTTTGGTGATTTTTATTTTTACTTTTAAAACAATAGGTTGGAAATATTTGAAATGTTTATAAAAAAATAAAAACAAAAAAAAGCACCAACAGTGTTGGTGCTTTTCGGTAATCTCTTAAAAGAGAATTAAATCATAGCCATACCGCCGTTAACATGTAATGTTTGACCGGTAATGTATTGAGCTTCATCAGAAGCTAAAAATGCAACTGCATTTGCAATATCTTGAGCTTCTCCAAGTTTTCCCTCAGGAATTTTGCTTAAAAGTTGAGCTTTAACATCATCAGGTAAAACATCTGTCATAGGTGTTCTGATGAAGCCAGGAGCGATAGAGTTTACGGTAACACCTCTTGAACCAACTTCTTGAGCTAAACATTTGTTCATAGCTATCATACCGGCTTTTGAAGCAGAGTAATTAGCTTGTCCTGGGTTACCCATAACACCAACAACAGAAGCGATACCGATGATGCGACCATATCTTCTCTTCATCATTCCTCTGATGGCAGCTTTAGCAAGTTTAAAACCTGCGGATAGGTTAACGTCTAAAACTAATTGCCAATCTTCGTCGCTCATACGCATAAACAAATTATCACGAGTAAGTCCGGCGTTGTTTACTAAAATATCAATACGGCCCATTTTTTCTTCAACGTTTTTAACTAAATTATTAACGTCTTCTGAATTTGTAAGGTTTGCAACAAAATACTCAACTCTGTCGCCTAATTCTGCTTTTAATTTTTCCATTGGTTCTGCACGCATGTCTGTTAATGCAAGAGTAGCACCTTGTGCGTGTAAAGTGCGTGCTATTTTATCACCTAAACCTCCGGCAGCACCGGTGATTAGCGCAATTTTTCCATCTAACTTAAACATCTTATTTTTTCCTTTTCTAAAAAATTATAGATTTTTAGCTAATTCTTCAATGTCTTGAACAGAGTAAACAGATAAACAATTTACATCTTTCAAGCTACGTTTAGCCATACCGGAGAGAACTTTTCCTGCACCGAGTTCAACAAAGTCCGTAACGCCGTTTGCGCTCATAAAGTCCATTGTCTCTCTCCATCTTACGGTACCGGTAACTTGTTCAATCAAGTTTTTGATTATATCTTGCTTATCTGTTTCAACATCAGCTAAAACATTAGCAATAATTGGTATTAGAGAATCTTTTGCTTCAACTTCCATAAATGCTCTTGCCATAGTTTCTGCAGCAGGTTGCATCAATGGACTGTGGAAAGGTGCGGAAACAGGCAATTTAAGACATCTTTTTGCTCCAAATTCAGAAGCAATTTCCACTGCTTTTTCTATTGCTTGTATGTGACCAGATAATACAACTTGTCCTTCGGAGTTATCATTGGCAGCAACACAGTAATGATTACCATCTTTGCAAGCATCTACTAAAGAATCTACATCCTTAAAAGATAATCCCAAAACTGCAGCCATACCGCCAACACCAACAGGAACAGCTTCTTGCATAGCATTACCACGTATACGCAATAGTCTTGCAGTGTCTGCTAAACTAAATACTCCGGCTGCACAGGCAGCAGAATATTCTCCCAAAGAGTGTCCGGCAACAAAACTGGCTTTATCTTTTAGAACAATGCCAAAGTCTTTTTCTAATACTTTGACAACTGCCATAGATACAGCCATTAGCGCAGGTTGGGTGTTTGATGTTAAAGTTAAATCCAATTCAGGACCTTCAACCATAACTTTATACAAATCTTGTCCTAAAGCATCGTTAACTTCATTAAAAACATCTCTTGCAGATGTGAAGTTTTCTGCTAATTCTTTCCCCATTCCTACAAATTGAGAACCCTGACCAGGGAAAACAAATGCGTGTTTCATACGTTTCTCCATTAAAATTATTTATGGATTAAAGCTAAAACAGTTCAACCTAAAGTCAAGATTTAAATAAAAGCGGTGTGTATAGCTTGTTGTTGTTTTATATATTTTACTGAATTTTAATATTTTATTTAAAATTTATTTTTATACTTTAAGAAAATTTGTATGCTAAAAAAGAGGTTAAAATGGCTAAAAAAAGTAATAAGAATACATCAAAATCCGAAACACCATCATATTTAAAAAGTATAGTAAGCACTATTTTAGGTGGTTGTTTGATTGCGTATGGAATATGTTTGGTTTTATCTATGATTGGATATACTCCGACAGATGAATCTTTTAATGTATCAAATTCTGATAAAATAAATAATTTTATGGGAAAATTTGGTTCTTACGCATCTGATTTAATTGTGAATAGTTTTGGTATAGCTATTTTAATATTTTTAATTCCTCTTTTGGTTTGGGGATATTTGTTGATACGTCATCACCATATTATAGAATTAAAAATTCGTATGTTTGCCGTAGCGTTAGGTGTAATTACTTTGTCCGGTACATTATACCAAACATTATCTTTACCTTTAGAAAAAATAAATTTGTTAGGTAAATTTAGCCATATATTACCAGATTTTTTAACAAAAACATTTGATGCTTGGGGAGCAAAAGAATACTCCGGTCATTTATCTCTATTTGTTTTAGCGCTTATTTCTATAATGTCTTTTAATTTAGCTTTGGGTATAACTTTTAAGCATTGGTATAATATTACTTCAAAGGTCTGCAAATTTATTTATATAACAATAAAACATTTACATTCTTTTGTTATGAAGCTTATAAATCCTAATTCTTTATATGAAAGTAACAAGGTAACTGAAAGTGTAAATATAAGAACAAATAAAGAAGTAAAAAAGGAACCGACATTCAATAATGAAGAAGCATTACTAATTAAAGAAACTCCAAAACAAGAGAAAGCACCAATAAAGAAAGTGTCTGAAAATGTTTCTTCAATGCCTAAAATAAAAATTAAAGAACCAAACGGTTATAATTATCCGTCAATAAATCTATTAAGTCGTCCTAAAGGTAAAATAGGCTCAAGTGTTAATGAAAAAGAATTAAATGAAACTGCTTTAGCTCTTGAAGAAGCATTGAGTAATTATGGTATAAATGGTAAAATCGTAAAAGTAAGTCCGGGACCTGTTGTTACATTGTATGAATTAGATCCGGCACCGGGAACTAAAACTTCTCGTATTATATCTCTTGCGGATGATATTGCTCGCTCTATGGCAGTTGGTTCTGTTCGTATTGCAACCGTTACCGGTTCAACAACAGTAGGTATAGAAGTGCCAAACAAGACAAGAGAGACGGTTTGGGTTAGAGATTTGTTGGAAGATACGAAGTTTACCGATAGTAAACACGCCCTAAATATTGTATTAGGTAAAGATATAGGTGGTAAAAACGTATATGCGGATTTGGCTAAAATGCCACACTTGCTAATAGCAGGAACAACAGGTTCTGGTAAATCTGTTGGTGTTAATGCTATGATTTTATCGCTTCTTTATCGTATGACTCCTGATGAATGTAAATTTATGCTTATAGATCCTAAGATGTTGGAATTTTCTATGTATAACGGTATACCGCATTTGTTGACTCCGGTTATAACCGATCCGGCAAAAGCCGTAATCGGTTTGAAGTGGGCTGTAAGGGAAATGGAAGAACGTTATAGAGCAATGGCTTGTTTATCTGTTAGAAATATTACAGGTTATAATCTAAAACTAAAAGAAATGGAAGAAAAAGGCGAAAAACCTTCTAGAACAATTCAAGTAGGTTTTGACCCTGAAACAGGAAAACCAAAATACGAAAACCAACTTTTGGATACTAAACCTTTACCATATATTGTGATAGTTGTAGATGAGGCAGCAGACCTTATGATGGTTGCCGGTAAAGAAGTTGAAGCAGCTATTCAACGTTTGGCTCAAATGGCTCGTGCAGCAGGTATACATCTTATTATGTCTACACAACGTCCATCTGCAGATGTTATTACCGGAACCATAAAATCTAACTTCCCGACAAGAATTAGTTACCAAGTTACTTCAAAAATTAACAGTAGAACAATTTTGGATGAACAAGGTGCGGAACAACTACTTGGCAGAGGTGATATGTTATATATGCCTGCAGGACTTCGTCCACAACGTGTCCACGGCGGTTTTGTTCCTGATGAAGAAGTTGAGGCAGTAATGAACTTCTTAAAAACACAAGGAGCACCTAAATATGTTGACGGAGTTACCGAAGGAGAATTAGATATAAAAAATAAAGACAATGGAGCTTTGTTTGATAAGACGTCTTTAGGCGGTGGCTCAAAAGATGATTTATATGAGGAAGCCGTAAATATAGTAAGACAAGATAAACGTCCTACAATAAGTTACATTCAACGTCGTTTAGGTATTGGCTATAACAAGGCAGCATCACTTATAGAACGTATGGAAGAAGAGGGTATTGTAACTAAAGCAGATGGCAATAACAAGCGAGAAGTTATCTAAGTAATAAGCGCTTATAAAGCATCAGAAGTTGTATATTAATGACTTTTATGTGTAAAGGAAAAAGATAATTATTTTTTTCTCTTTAAGGCCTTGCTTACTTTTTCAATACTGTTGCTAACGATAGTGATTTCTCTTTGCATATTATTTGTTTCATAAATTTTTAGAGCAGATTCATAATGCTCAATAGCTTCACGATATGATGATTTGTCTTTTGCAATCTTACCCATATTATAGTATACATTAGCTATGTTTTCTTGTATTTTTGCCCATATTATAGGATGTAGTTCTTTTTCATAAATAGATTGTTTATTTCTATAGCACTGAATTGCCAGTCTTGAAATATCATTACTTTTGGAGAACAGTCCTAATAAAGATAAGTAATAACCTAAATATCCTTCTATCTTAGACCAAAGTTCCGGAAATGTAATTTCGGTATAAGTTTTTTCTGCAATTCTTAAATAAGTAACTGCATTTCTTAAACCCTGCATTCCATCTGCATATTTATTATTTGCAAACTTCCAATATCTGAAATTAAGCTGTGCTAATTTAAATGAAATTAAGGCAAAATCATAAGGATAGTTGTATTGGTCTATATATTTTTGTGCTGTTTTATAGTTATTTATAGCTTTATTATACATATTCCATTGTTGTTCTGCTTCTATATCTTGATTGATAGCCATTTCATATAACTGTCCGATATTTTTATACATACACCCTAAATGCACATTTTGTGTAATTTGTTTTTTTTGCAAAAAGGCATTTTTATATAATTCAAGATTTGTTTCAAAAGAGTCTTTTGTTATTTTTTTCTGTTCATAGCTCATATAAATTAAACTAACTATGTTTAAAATATAAGGAGAATATATTATATCGTCATTTTGTAATAAATTACACTCGTTAAAATAGGATAAAACTTTTCTTAACATTTTTTTCTTTAGTTGTTTTAAGTTTACTCTCTGTTCACTGATAGAAGCAACTATAGCCCCTACAACAAGGTAATAAAATATATCCAAAGATACATTACCCGGTTCAAAATATTTTATCGGTATATAAAGGCTATCTAATAAAGAATAAGAAATATTATCCAAATCGGTATAAGCATTAGCCGTTTGAAAGTTAAGCCTGATATTTTTATCTTCTTGATAACCCCAAACAACAACGTCAGCATCCAGTTTTTGTAAAATTTTATTTCCGGTATCAGATAAATCAAAAAAATGCCTTCCTTGTAAATTCAAAAATTTTTTATCAAATGTTTCGGTAAAATAATAGACTTCAAAACTTGAATTTTCACGTAGAAGATGCGTTAAAAAAGAACCGTAATTATGATTGCCATACTCAACAAACTCAGTAACCACAACTTTTAGTTTTGTTGTATTTGATTGTTTATTCTTGTTTGGTGTTTCTTTTCCAAATAAAACCTTTATAAAATCCATTATATTACCCCTGAATGTCTTTTTTATATTTGCTTTTATTTGTTGATTTGGTTGATTTTATTTTTTGTTTGGTTTTAGTGTTCTTTGTTGTTTTTGCTTTTTTTTCTTCAATTAAAACATCCTCTTTTATTTTTTCAACTTTATTAAAGTTTTCATTATTTGTATCTTGTTTTCAAACATTCCTTTAACGGCTTTTGTTCCCCATTTTGTAACAGAGAAGAACAGTAACGGTTGAGCATCGCCCTTTATGATTTGGAGTAACCATAAATTTATTGCAATGGAAAAAATAAACAAAGCAATACGTTCTTCTGCAACAACTTGAAAAGTTGCAAGCAGGGTATCAATAAAAAATATCTTTAAAATACCATTTGCGACAGGCAAAGCATATTCTCCATCATTTGATATTTTATAATAAGACGTATGCATATAAGGAATTTCTACAATTTGATTTAAAATTATACGATTGTATAAAGTAAAGAAAACTTCCGTAAGCAGATATGATGATGCTATAATCATAGACACTTCCGCATATTCAACACTTGAATACAACATCATAGATGCAAGAACAAAACCTAAAGCATTCCAACCGCCGTTTGTAATAACTAATTTTTCTGGTGGCCAACTATAGAAAATAAATGCAAGCATAACTCCCAAATATGCTAAAGCACAGTATGCTAACAATAAGGGAATAGCTTCAAAATAGGCTAATACTACAATAGCAATGCAAACAGCCATAAATTGCATTGTAGCAATACCTCCTATACCATTAAGTAACCCCATGCCTTTAGTTATGGTAAATATAATAATAGCCACTATAAGACGTTCTTGCCAAATAGATAAATTACCTAAAGACAAACAAAAATCATCAGGTTGAATAAATGACATAATTAAAGAACTGATAAGAATAACAATATTTGTAATTATTTTCAGGTCAATCAAATAACAAAAATAAATAGCACCGCCAAAGATAAAGGGAAGAACAAAATCCATAAAATTATAATTCTTAATGTTGTCATATTGAGAGCTCGAAAATAAAAAAACACCCAATCCGCCAAGCAACATTGTCCCAAAAACCGGAAGCAAAGGATCTAAATCTTTATCATATTCATTATTGTATATGTCCGAAGGAATGCGACTCAAGAAAAAATTTGCAACACCAAAACATACAAGCATTGCAATTATTCCGAATAAAACAACTTGATTCATTTTTCCTCCTAAAAATTTAACATAAGAGCATTATATATAAATAATGTTAATTTTTTCTTTGCAAACAGGCAACAAAAAAACCATCAGTTCCATTATAATCTTCCAAGTGTTGCGGTAAAATTCTTAAAAAACCTTCCTTTGTAACACTTTTTTCTGCTCCTTTTATTTTTATAGGTTTAATCACAAAATCTTTATTATTTTCTAAAAATTTATAAATTTGTTTTTCGCCTTCTTCTTTTGATAAAGAACAGGTCGCATATACTAATAACGAATCTTTATGTAAAAATAATTTTGCTCTGTTTAGTATTCTTTTTTGTAGATTCGCCATCTTTTTTACATCAGTTAGATTTTTTGTATGAATTATTTCCGGATGTCTTCTGAAAGTTCCGGTAGCAGAGCACGGTGCATCAACAAGAATTATATCAAATTTCTCATTACTTTCAAATTCTGTGGCATCTTGACATTTTGTTTCTAAATTTTTTTCCAACTTCAAGCGTTTAATGTTTTCTTTTAAAACTTCTAATCGTTCTATTGATACATCAATTGCTAAAACGTTTGCTCCGTAAGATAAAAGTTGAGCGGTTTTCCCGCCGGGAGCAGCGCATAAATCAAGAATTTTTAGGTTTTTTAATTCTTTTCCAATAGCTTTAACAGCCATTGATGAAGAAGAGTCTTGAACCCAAAAATCTCCTTCATTAAAACCTGAAAGAGAAGATACTTTTGTAGAAGATGGTAATCTATAACTCCCAGTCCAAAGCTTAACGGCATTTTCAAAGGAAGGCTCTTTATTTGGTTTATAGGTTAAATCAAGCATAGGTTCTATATTTGCAAATTTTTGCATTTCGTCAATTTCTTCTTTTGTATAGTCTGTTTTTAGAAGTTCTAAAAATTGTTTACCAAAATAAGAGGTTTTTCTGTTTTTTAAGATTGCATCTTTGTTTCGGGCTATGTTTCTAAGAACAGCATTAACAAAATTTGCCCCAAATTTATCGTTTTTTTTCTTTGCAACTTCTACATAAGAGTTTATTACGGCATAAACAGCAGTATCTAAAAATAAGATTTCAACAGCCCCAAGATATAATATATATTCTAAAATATCTTGTTTTTTGGGGATTCTTTTTTTTACGAATACAGGTAAAACTTCTTCCTTAATGAAACTTAAATTGCGAAAACCCGTCATCATTAACATATTAAAAAAAGCTCTGTTGCTTTCTTTAACTTCATTTTTTATAGAACTCAAAGAAATTTTTTCTAAAAGAATACTTCTGAAAGTATCTACATAAAAAAATCTATCATTACACATTAAAAACCTTTTTTAAATTTAATTGTTTATTAAATGAATTTGCTCTAATCTTAATCAAAATAATTATCTATGTAAAGGATAAAAATATGTCATTTTACCGAATAGCTGCATTGGTTTTACTTTGTTCAATCGGTTTTAATACGACAACTAATGCAAACCAAGAAAAAAGTTTTTATGAATTAAATTCTCTGACAGATTGTATTGATAAAAATATTGTAGCAACTCAAGAAGTGTCTTTAATAGATTTAATAAAAATAGGAATTTGTAATAATCCCGGATTAAAAGCAGATTATATGTATTATATGGAAAATAAAGAAAATTTGGATTCAGCAAAATCTGAATATTTTCCAAATATAGATTTATCTGTAGATGTAAATACATACACAAATAAAAATCAAGGTCGGAATCATACAGAAAATAATCCTTATAAACTTAATTTGGGGTTATCAATGTTGTTATATGATTTTGGAGGAAGAACAGCAAGAATAGATAGCTTTAAATCATACTTAAAAAATTCCGGTTTTGAGTATAATAAGTCTTTACAAGATTTAATATTGTCTATTCATACGTCATATTTTAAATTGTTAGGAGCAAAAGAAGATTTGACAAGTGCAAAAGCTAACGAGGCAATGTATAAAAAGTCATACGATGAAGCAAGTCGTAAATATGATGTCGGAATGGTAGCTCTAAATGATAAACTTCAAACCCAAACAAGCTACGAACAATCAAAATTAAAAGTAATTGAAACTTCAAATTATGTAAAACTGTATGAAGGAGAGCTTGCTATAATCTTAAATTTATCACCTTTAACAACTTTTAAGTTGAAAACACCTCCGAAAGACAGAGATTTAACTGCTTTGGATGAAAAGGATACTCTTGATAAAATAATAGGACAAGCAATAAAAACAAGAGCAGAGATAAAAGCACAAGTTGAAGTGGTTAATCAGACTAATGCTAAACTAAGAGATTTACGTTCTTCTCGTTATGGTTCTTTTTCCTTAACAGCTTCAAGCGGATATAATAATTCTTGGAATGACAATAAATCATATATAAAAGATAATCAAATAGGTATAAACTATCGCTTGCCTTTGTTTACGGGGTTTGATACATCACACAAAATAACATCAGCTAAAAACAAAAGACAAAAGGAGCGTTATTTATTGGATGAAGTAAAAAATCAAATAAAAAATGAAGTTTGGAGTGCATATCATAATTACAAGACTGCTTTAAAATCATACGAAGTAAGTAAAAAACTCTTAAAAAGTGCTCAAGAAAATGAAAAGGTGGCATTCAAGTCTTATGAAATAGGTAAGACGGATATTATAAATCTTTTAACAGCAGAATCTCAATTAGCTGATGCCAGAGATACTTTAGTCAATGCTTTTTATAATGTTTTAATTAGTAAAGCAACATTATATCGTTCAATAGGGAGGTTTTAATGCTAAAAAATAAGTATATCATTTTATGTGCGATATTTGTAGTCTTAGCTATAGGGTATAAAATTTCACAAAAACCATCTATCAATAAAGAACAATTTGAATTAGGCAAGGTAAAGAAAGCTGATTTGGCCTATGAAGTAACGGCAACCGGAACTATAAATCCTATCAATACAGTAACGGTTGGAACACAAGTTTCCGGTATTGTAGAAAAAGTTTTGGTGGATTACAATGATGATGTAAAGGAAGGACAGATTTTAGCACTTCTTGATTCTTCAACCCTAAAGGAAGGTATGGAGAAATCATTGGCAAGTTATGAGTTGGCTCAAGCTAAAGAAAGTAAAGCAAAACTAAATTATGAGCGCATAAAAAAACTTTATGCAGATAAGCTAACTTCTAAAGCTTCATTAGAAGATGCGGAAATAGAATATAAAGAAGCCTCTGCAAATGTTTTGAATGCCAAAGCAGACTACAATATTTCTAAAAAGAATTTTGAATATGCTACAATTACTTCTCCTGTTTCAGGAACAGTAATTTCTAAAGAAATAGAGCAGGGGCAAACTGTCGCTTCATCTTTTTCTACGCCAACGTTATTTTTGGTGGCAGAAGATTTATCAAAAATGCAAATAGAGGCCAGTATTTCAGAAGCAGATATAGGATATATAGCTCCTGATATGAAAGCAACATTTACTGTAGATGCTTATCCGAATGATAAATTTTATGGGTCAATTCGTCAAGTTCGTTTATCGCCTACAGAAGAATCAAATGTTGTTATGTATACGGTTATTATTGAAATTGATAATACATCTCGTAAACTTCTTCCCGGTATGACAGCTTCTGTGATTATAAAAGCACAAGAAGCACTCGGTGTATTGACAATCCCTGCAATGGCTCTCCAATATAAACCTTCTCAAGCCATAAAAAAAATCATAAATAACAAAAGTATAATGAATATAGAAGACAATCAGGACATTGTATATGTATTTGATAAAGAAAAAATAGTTCCACGAGTTGTTACCAAAGGTCTGTCAGATATGACAAATGTAGAAATTAAAGACGGCTTAAGCCTAGATGAGGAAGTTATTATAGAGGCTGTAGAGCCAAGGAGAAGATAATGAGCGATTCCCCTGTTATTGAAGTAAAACATTTATATAAAACCTACTTTATGGAAGGGGGTAACAGCCAACTTGTCTTAAAAGACATTAACTTCACAATTAAAGAAGGAGAATTTGTTGCCATTATGGGACCATCGGGTTCCGGCAAATCAACCTTAATGAATATTTTAGGTTGTTTGGATTTACCTACTCAAGGACACTATGTTTTAGATAATCAAGATATAGAAACAAAAGATGATAAAGAGCTTGCTTTAATAAGAGGTAAGAAAATAGGTTTTGTTTTTCAAAATTTTAATTTGATGATGAAAAGAACTATAGCCGATAATGTTTCTCTTCCGTTAATTTATCAAAGAGTAGAAGAAAAAGAACGATATAAAAGAGCTCTTCAAATGCTCAAAAAAGTTGGTCTTTTAGGGTATCAAAAACGCCCTCCGTCACAAATATCAGGAGGAATGCAACAACGTGTAGCCATAGCAAGAGCTTTAGTTAATAATCCCGCTATAATTTTTGCAGATGAACCAACCGGTAACCTTGATAGCAAGACATCTAATGAAATAATGGATTTGTTTACCGAATTGAATAAACAGGGAATAACAATAGTATTGGTGACCCACGAAGACGATGTGGCAAATTATGCTACAAGAATGATAAAAATAAGCGACGGTTATAAAGTTTATGATGGCTTGCGAAAAGATTACAGCAAAGAAAAGGAAACAAGATGTTAAAAACAATTATTAAAGAAGCTTGGATTTCTATAGCATCATATAAACTAAGAACATTTTTAACAATGTTAGGTATTTTAATTGGTGTGGCAGCCGTAGTTATGATGGTCTCAGCAGGTCAGGCTGTGCAACTGCATATTACTAAATCTTTTTCATCAATGGGTAGTAATCGTATATTTATAAGTCCGGCAGAGTTGGTAACAGGCGGTGTAAGAGGTGCAAGAGGACTACCAAGTGTAACCATAGAAGATGTAAAAGCACTAAAAAATCTAAAGGGTGTAAAAACTGCTTCTTATGAAGGTAGAAGTGCTGTTCAGGTTGTATATGGTTCTCGTAATTATGGTACATCTGTTTATGGTACTAATCCTGATATTTTGGTAGTAAATAATTCTGAAATAGAAGATGGAGTTATGTTTACCGAAAAAGATGTAAAAAGCGCTCGTCCTTATGCAGTAATTGGTCAAACTATGGTAAATGAACTTTTTGGACTTCAAAATCCGATAGGGAAAACTATTCGCCTTAAAGGACAGCCGTTTAAGGTTATAGGAACGATAAAAGAGCAAGGTGACGGTTTGTTTGGTAATGATATGGATAATTTTATTTATATTCCATACACAACATTGCGTCAACGTTTAGCAGGTTCTGAACGTCCGAAATATGTGGATATGGCTTATGTTGTAGCAGAAAGTGAAGACCAAATTGAGGCAGTATCAAAACGTATAGAGTATCTTTTGCGTTCACGACACAGATTAAAAGAAGGGGTGAAAAATGATTTTCAGATTCGCCCTATGACTGATTTTATCAATAAAGTAAGGAATGTTGGTTTTATATTGTCTACATTGCTTGCTGTAATAGCATCAATTTCTTTGATTGTCGGTAGTATAGGAATTATGAATATGATGCTTGTTTCTGTTACTGAAAGAACAAGAGAAATAGGTACAAGAAAAGCATTGGGTGCTCCTAATAATTGGATAATGATGCAATTTTTAGCAGAGTCTATACTTATATCATTTATCGGTAGTTTTATTGGTATGATATTCGGTGTTATTATTTCTCAACTAGCCGGTTCTGTACTAGGGTTTGAGGTTCCTATATCTGTATGGTCTGTTATTGTATCTGTAAGTGTTGCTGTTGTGGTAGGAGTAATATCTGGGCTTATGCCGGCTCTAAAAGCTATGCGTCTAAATCCGATAGAAGCATTAAGATATCAATAAAATTAAATTTTATACCTAAAAAAGCTCGTATTATTTACGAGCTTTTTTCTTAATCATGTTTAAGCCTTTTGGCCTCTTAATCTTTTATATGCTTTATCATATCCAATCAAAGGTAATAAAGTTTTAAGTTCAGGACCGTTTGCTTCTGCAGTTAAAGCCATTCGTATAGGGTGGAAAAGTTCTTTTCCCTTGCGTCCTGTTTTTGCCTTAACTTCATTCATCCAATTACCAAAAGTATTTTCATTAAAGTCTTCTTTAGGTAATAAATCTGAAGCTTCAACAGTAAAATCTTTATCCTCTACAATTGGTTCAATTTCTTTATTGCAAATGTTGTCCCATAATAAAACATCTCTCGCAACTTCAAGGTTACCTTTAACATCTTCCCAAAAAACTTCGTTTATACCAAAGTTGTCTTTTAATGCTCCATAAGGCATACCGTGAACCAATTTTGTATTAAACTTCTTCAATTCTTCTTCATCAAATTTTGGTTGAGAACGACCGATTTTATTGAAGTCTAATGTTTCGGCAAGTTCTCCCAAACTATAAAAAGTTCTGATATCTTCTGAAGTTCCAAGCTTTGCTAAAAAAGAGCAAATAGACATAGATTCAATACCAGCTTCTCGTAATTCTCTGATGCCAAGACTACCTAAACGTTTTGATAATTTCCCTTCTTTTCCGGTTAATAAAGGAAGGTGAGCAAATTTAGGAGATTTACCGCCTAAGGCTTCAAACATCTGGATTTGAGCTGCAGTATTTGTAACGTGGTCTTCACCCCTAACGATATGTGTTATGCCAAAGTCAACATCATCAATTACACTAGGTAAATGATACAAATAACTACCATCTTCTCTGATGATAATAGGGTCAGAAAGTTTTGTAGCATCATATTTACAAACACCACGAACTTCATCTTCCCAAACAATATCAGTATCAATAAGCTTAAATCTGTAATGAGGTTTTCTTCCCTCATTTTTAAAACGTTCAATATCTTCAGGAGTATATTTTAAGGCTTGTCTGTCATAAATAGGAGGAAGACCTCTAGACATCAGGCGTTTACGCTTAAATTCCAGCTCTTCAGGAGTATCATAGCAAGCATAAATTCTTCCTTCAGCTTTTAATTTTTCAACAACCTCATCATAACGTTTAACACGCTCTGATTGTCTTGCTTCTTCATCCCATTTTATACCAAGCCAATTAAGCGCATCATAAATACCATCTTCATATTCTTTTTTAGAGCGTAGAACATCTGTGTCATCAATACGCAATAGCATTGTTCCCCCCATCTTTTTAGTCCAAAGATAGTTAAACAAAGCAGTTCTTACATTTCCGATATGTATCCATCCTGTAGGGCTAGGAGCAAATCTAACTTTTATATTTGTCATTTTTATACCTCAAACATACTATTTTATGCAGATATTACCCATATTTTTTATAATTTCAATCATAAAGTAACAAGCATTTTATTTTTTTGTGACAAAACTTTTTTGTATTTTAATCTTTTTTCTCTTGCAATTACGTTATATTAATATTAAAAACATAAAACGAAAAAGAATTTTTTATAGGAGATAATGATATGCCTTCAGTTGTTAATGGCGATTTATGTATCAAATGCGGAACTTGTGCAGGTGTATGCCCTGTAGAAGCTTTTCGTGTTGCTGATGAACAATATGTAGTTGATCCAGATACATGTATTGATTGTGGTGTTTGCATTTCTGAATGTCCTCAATCTGCAATTACATCAAGTGATGAAGCAGAAGAAAAATGGATTGAAGCTAATGCAGAATTAGCCAAAACAAGTCCAAGTGCTTAATTTCTTTTGGTGAAAATTTAATAAAAAGACTTAAAAGGAAAACCTCCTTTTAGGTCTTTTTGATTTTGAAAGATTGTTATGATAGAATATACAAGAGATTATCTTTTAGATAAAAGAATAAAAATATTCCAACCCGTTAATGGTTATAGGGCATCAACAGATGCAGTTTTTTTATCTTCTCTATTAGATGAAAAAAATATAAAAGAAGGTGCAAAAGTTTTAGATGTAGGTTCCGGAACAGGGGCCATTTCGCTATGTATTGCTTCACGTCTGAAAAATAAAAACATAGATATAATAGGGCTTGATATTCAAAAAGATTTAATAGAACTTTCAAATTATAGTGCAAAAGAAAACGGGTTTGATGAATTTTTAAAATATGAGTATTTTGATATTAGGGCTAAAAGTTCTTCATTTGGCGGAATTTTTGATTTTGTTATTACAAATCCTCCGTATAGTGATCACGATATGCCTTCTCCAAATCAAAGCAAGAAAATAGCACATAATCACCAAGATTTCAATCTTACTGAATGGATTTTGTTTTGCCTGAAAGTCTTAAAACCTAAGGGGTATATATTGCTTATAAATAGAGCAGAAGCAATAAACGAAATATTAAATACATTAAACGGCAAAGCGGGAAATATTAAGATACTTCCAATTTATTCAAAACAAAATCAAGTTGCTAAAAGGGTGGGAATTATTGCACAAAAAACATCTAAAAGCATCACTCAAATATTACCTCCTTTTTATACTCATAATGAAGATGGAACGTATACTGATAAAGCAGAGAGTATTTTGCGAAAAGGTTTAGGATATTTTATAAATAGATAAAAAGAAAACCCTATCAATGATAGGGCTTTCTTAAATCTTAATAAAAGTTATGCGTTTAGTGTAGCATAAATTTCATCAATAGAATGAGCTTTTCTTAGTTTTTCACAACTACCTTCCGTTTTTAATACACGAGATAATGTAGCCAACGCTGTTAAGTGATCAGCTCCACTGTTTTCAGGACTTATAAGCAAAAATACTAAATCAACAGGCTTGTTATCAAGAGAATCAAAATCAACGGGCTCGTCTAAACGGGCAAATAATGCAGATACATTTTCTAAGCCGTCAATTCTTGCGTGAGGGAATGCAACCCCGTCGCCATAACCTGTAGATCCTAAGTTTTCACGTTCCCAAACCGCATCAAAAATAACACGTTCATCTAATCCTGAAAGGCTAGCAATTTTGCTAGATAAAATTTGAACTAGCTCACGTTTGTTGCTTGCTTGAACATTATCAAGCACTGCATCTTTAGAAATAATATCTGCAATATTCATAAGTTTTATTCCTTAAAATTAGTTGTCAGACTTAGGTTCAACCCAACCGATATTGCCATCTTTACGACGATATACCATACTTATATGGTTGTTTGCACTATTTCTGAACATCATAGCACATTCGTTACTCAAATCCATATACATTACAGCTTCGCTAACTGTGCATACCGGTATATTAGCATCTGTTTCTGCAATAGTTAATGGGGCATTTTCATTCACATCAACTTCTTCATCTTCTTCAACTAATGGCAGAACAGCCTCGTAAGCAAGCTCTGCAAGACCAATCTTACTCTTGTGTGCGCTAAGTTTTGTTTTGTGACGACGTAAACGAGTCGCAATATGTTCATTAGCATTGTCAAATGCTGAATAAGGATCAGAAGCAGAGCCACTACCCTTTAATACAATGTTTTTTGCTGGATGAACAGTTATTTCAGCTCCAAAGTCCTCGCCTTCTTTAGAGAAAGCAACAGAACAACTGATAGGAGAGCTAAAATATTTTTCAACAGAAGCAACTACTGCTTCTTCAACGTGTCTACGCAATTTTTCACTAACATCAACTTGTTTTCCTGAGAATGTAACTTTCATTTGTTATCCCTTCCATTATTACTGTTTTCTAAATAAATTATATTTTAAAATTGTGCAAAAAGTCAAATAAAAAAGGCAATATTATATTGAAAAATTATCGCCAAGATAAACTTTTCTAACCTCTTCGCTTGCAACAATCTCTTCAGGTGTTCCTTCCATAAGAACAGAGCCCCCATGTAATATATAAGCTCTATCAATGATATCCAATGTTTCTCTAACATTATGGTCTGTGATTAAAACGCCTAACCCTCTGTTTTTTAACTGAGAAACAAGCTCTCTTATCTCGCCTACCGCTATAGGGTCAATTCCGGCTAAAGGCTCGTCCAACAAGATATAGTTTGGTTGTCCGGCTAATGCTCTTGCTATTTCAAGCCTTCTTCTTTCGCCTCCTGATAATGCTACTGATGGAGATTTTCTTAAGTGAGAAATGGAAAATTCATTTAATAAATCTTCCAACATTTGCTGTCTTTTTTCTTTATCGTCTACTACAATCTCTAATACCGCACTAATATTGTCTTCAACACTTAAATTTCTGAAAAT
>JAFYWO010000027.1 GCA_017557925.1 Alphaproteobacteria bacterium
AATAGCTTTGGGCAGGCTTTTGAATAAAGGTGGAGCTGCCGGTAAAATTTATGAAGTTAAGGGTAAGCCGGAAAAAGTTGCAAAAATTTTTCATGACAGACAAAAAAGTAATACGAATCGCCAAAAATTAGAAGCTATGTTAAATAATAATCCTAATATTGAGAATGTTGTTTCTCAAGGTGTGGAATATGTGCAGATTGCTTGGCCTGAAGCTATTTTGGAAGATGATGAAGGGTATTGTGTTGGTTATGTTATGCCGTTTATTGATACTTCTATGGCCGTATCTTTAGACCATTTGATGCAAGGTGCTGTCAGAGCTAAACTCAAGTTAAGTGAAAAATATGAATACAGAATTATGGCGGCTTATAATGTGGCGTTGATGGTTGCATCGCTTCATAAAGCAGGACATTTTATTGTAGATTTAAAGCCTTCAAATGTGTCTGTTTATAAAAGAACTATGATAGTAGCAATGTTTGATTGTGACGGTTTTTCTATTAAAGGGGAGGAGACCAGGTTTCCGGCAGAGCTCGTAAGTGAAGAATATATATATCCCGAAGGTATGACACAAATTCCGGAAGAAATGGGAGAAGAACAAGACAAATTTGCCTTAGCGGTAATTATTTTTAAGTTATTAAATAATGGTATTCATCCATTTTCGGGAGTAGTAAAGAAAAATGGAGATATGAATAAATCCATACAAGAAAGAATTGAAGAATATCATTATGCTTATGGTTTGTGGGCAGATGATTATCAAGGGCCTCATCCATACAGTATACACGAGTTTTTACCTTCATCTACTTTAAAAATGTTTGACAGGGCTTTTGTTAAAGGACAAGAAAGACCTAGAGCTATTGAATGGCAGGAAGAATTGGATAAATTACTATCAAATTTAAAGGTATGTAAGAAGAATCCTAATCACGCTTATTTTACCAATAAAGGATGCGGTTTATGTGTTGCTGAGGAAAAACTTGCAATTAAGTTAAAATCAGTAAAAGAGAAAAGCATAGAACCTAAGAAAATCAGAGGTTTTGAGGTTAATAAACTTTCTCGTGAAAATTTGGAAAAAGATAAAATAGAGCACGTTTTAAAAGAGAAAAAAGCAAAAGATATTACTTATTTGGTGGTGGCATTGTATACTTTGATTATTACATATTTACCAAAAATTGCGATTACATCTAAAGAAGAATTGAAAGATTTGGGCATATCTTTGCAATTAATTGTGTATATTTTATTTTTTAGGATTTTGCATTTTGTGATAAAAAAATACAGGATACAATTAGTGAACAGACTAAATATTGCTGTAATTTATTTCTTAATTACATATACTTACTGTTGTGTTGCGACGGCTGTTTATAAGGGGAATGATATTGAGTGGGTAAGGCTGTTTAAGTCTTTTTAATGTAATAGTATCCTTAAGGAAACTATGGGGATAAAAAGTTCCTACTTTTATTTTAAAAAAAATGGTGTTATAAGGTTGTTATAAATGTGATTTTATTAAAGGATGACAAACGTGATAAATTTAGAAAATATTGTTATTTCCGGAAAAGAAGTTTGCCCGATTATTGAAGGCGGTAAAGGTATTAACTCTACTAATGGTGTTAGTAGTGGCCATTTTGCCAAAGAAGGATGTGTCGGAACTATATCTTTGGTTAGTGCAGATTACTATGATGAAAACGGTAATGTGGTAATTGAACGTTCTAGCAGATTAAAAAGGCTTGAGCGTCACGAAGATTTGATTTCGGGAGCTATTAAAGGCGGTATTGCACAAGCTCAGATAGCGCATGAAATTGCAGGAAATAACGGACGTATTCACGTTAATGAATTGTGGGAATTGGCTGATTCAGAAACGGTTATAAGAGAAGTTTTGAAAGGTGCTAAAGGACTTATTCACGGTGTTACGTGCGGAGCAGGGCTTCCTTATAAATTAGGTGAGATTGCATCAGAAAATGGGGTTTATTATTATCCTATTGTTTCATCTTCCAGAGCGTTAATGGTATTGTGGAAAAGAGCTTATTCCAAATATAGCGAGTTTTTGGGTGGTGTTGTTTATGAAGACCCGTGGCTTGCCGGCGGACATAATGGTTTATCAAATGCAGAGAATCCGAATGAACCGCAAGACCCGTATGATAGAATTAAAGATTTAAGAACAACTATGGATAAATTGGGACTTCAAAATATACCTATTGTTATTGCCGGCGGTGTATGGTGTTTAAGTGAGTGGGAAAAATATATAGGAAACCCTGAAATAGGTATGGTTGCATTCCAATTCGGAACTCGTCCTATGATTACTCAAGAAAGTCCTGTCAGTGATGAGTGGAAAAAGGTTATGATGAATGCAAAACAAGGTGATGTTGCTTTGCAACTCTTTAGTCCTACAGGTTTTTATTCTTCTGCCATAAAAAATAAATTTTTGCTTCGTTTGATGGAAAGAAAAGAAGGAGAAATCAGTTTCTCTAACGAAAAAACAGAAGAATTTGATACAGAGTTGGCGTTAAGTCCGGTTAAAGCTGTTTATATTAAAAAAGATGATTTGGTAAAAGCCAATAATCAAATTCAAAAAGGGTATGATGTTATTCAAGCAACTCCTGATGATACTGTTGTATTTTTAAGTCAAGAAGAATGGACAAAGATGAAAGATGACAGAGTTAAATGTATGGGATGTTTATCTCAATGCCAATTTTCCTCTTGGTCCGGACTTAATGGAACAACAGGTAAGTTGCCTGACCCAAGAACATATTGTATTCATAAAACATTGGTAGATATCGGACACGGCGGAAGTGTGGAGGATAATCTTTTGTGTGCCGGACATCAGGTTTATAGATTTTCTAAAGACCCGTTGTATGCAAATGGCTATGTTCCGACTACTAAAGAACTTATTGAGGCTATTAAAGCGGGAAGATAAGTCTTGAATGTTTTATAAAACAAAAGTGGGAGAATTTCTCCCATTTTTTGTATGTCAGGTTGGTAAGTTTTTTAAGGAACTATTAAATGAAAGAGATAAAATTTTCTATAAATCAAGATATACTAAAAATTGTTGCACTTGTTACTATGACTATAGACCATATTGCGAAGTATTTGTTAGATGGTGTCAGCGCAGAAATAGGTATATGTATTGGGAGAATAAGCTTTCCTATTTTTGCACTTTTATTGATGAAACATTTGGCAGAAAAACATATTTATAAAAAATACATTATAAGGCTTAGCTTTTTTGGGGTGTTGGCTTTTGGGGTTGTAATGTTTTGGTCCGGATTTTCAGATAATTGCAAAATTTTTCCGTTAAATATTCTATTTAGTTTTTTGAATGTAGTTTTATTTTTAAGGGTAATTGAATGGATTAAAAATGAAGAAGGAAGTTTATTTATTAAAAAAATTTTTGTAGGGATAGTTTTTTTATTTTTTGGGGGATTTTCGTTATTTCTTGATTATGATGTTTTTGGTTTTTTATTGATGGTTTTGTTGTATCATTATTTTATCAAAAAGAAGGTATGGATTTTTTGGGTAATTTTATTGTTGTCAGGCTTAATCAATATTAGTATGCCATATTGGTTTGTTTCGTT
This sequence comes from Alphaproteobacteria bacterium, assembly GCA_017557925.1. GTDB lineage: Bacteria > Pseudomonadota > Alphaproteobacteria > RF32 > CAG-239 > CAG-267. The sequence continues at coordinate 3,558 of JAFYWO010000027.1, forward strand.
ATTGACAATGGCAATACTTCTTCTTAATGACTTTGATAAAGAGCATAAGAGAATAATAAAACATTGGTGGTTGTTTTATGTATACTATGTGTTACATCTTTTTGTAATTTTTGGCATCAGTTATTTTTTACAATAACTTAATTAAGGCAAAACCACCTATTAGAAGCAATAAAAAGATTATTGATAAGAGGTTTAAGTTCTTTTCAATAAAATCTTTCATAGGTGCGCCGTAACGTTTTAATAACCAAGCAATCAAATAAAAGCGTATACCTCTTGCAATAACAGAGGCTATTGTAAAAATAATCAAGTCAAGACGAACTACACCGGAAGCTATAGTGATAATTTTGTATGGAAAGGGAGTAATTCCTGCACCAAAAACAATCCAAGCACCGTATTGATGATAATAGTTTTCAAATTTATGGAAGTTATCCATATAACCATAAAATTCAAGTAAAGGTTTGGCAATTACCTCAAAACCGAATACGCCTATACCATAACCAAACCAACCGCCTAAAACACTCGCAATTGTTGCAATACTTGCTATTTTATATGCTTTAAGCGGACAAGCTAATACCATTGGTATTATCATAATATCTGGTGGAATAGGGAAAAAAGAGCTTTCTACAAATGATATGGCGAAAAGCCAAGTTAAAGCATTTGGTCTAGATGCCAACTCAAGAGTCTTATCATAAACGATTTTGGTTAAATTTTTTAAAGCCATAACATTTTATCCTTGTAATTAAAAAAAGTTATAGCTTGTAATCTAATTTAAGAATTGTTCAATTTCCTCTACATTTTGTTTGTTGTCCACATAAAAAGTTTTAGGATGGGCAAACAATTTTTGGGATTTAGTAAGAGCCGGTAAGAAGTTTATACATATTACTTTGGGTTTGTTTTTCTTTAGATATGCGGAGGCGGAATTTATGTTATTTACTTCAAATATTTTATAATTTTTTTGTTTTGCGGATTGAATAAATAGAGAAGTTTCATAAGGTTTTAGGTTGATGTATAAGATGTGGTGTGCTGTATTTCCGAAAGTATATGCATGTAGTATGTTTAAAAGTTCTGTCTTTGCTTCAAGATGTGTAAGATAATGACTTACGGCAGGATGGAAAATTAAGGCTTTTGGGGCTTCTGATACGATTATTACCGGAACATCTTTTCTGTAAAAATTATTTTCTATTGAAGTTATAAATGAGATTAAAGAATGACGGTCAAAGTCAAAAAGTAAGACATCCGGAGTTATTTCTTTGTTGTATAAACTAAGCTTATAGAGGTTATTGGTATCAAAGACATAATATCCTCTTTTTTTTAGTTCTTGATGGTAGTTTTTTGCGTTTGTATCTGACGTGTTGTATAAAAAAATATTGCCTGATTGTCGCATCTTTTTTCTCCTTTATACGATTTATGTAATTATATAATGGAGAAAATTCTATTTTTAAGGGGTGGTTTGGTTTAAATATGCCAAGTATGTATTTTCCAATAACATTGCTATAGTCATAGGTCCAACACCTCCGGGAACGGGAGTTATGTATGAGGCTTGTGTTTTTGCGCTATCAAAATCAACATCACCTTTAAGTCCGTTATCTGTTTTATTTATGCCTACGTCTATTACGATAGCTCCTTTTTTTATGTGTTCTTTATTTATGAAATCAGGTTTCCCGATAGCAACAACTAAAATATCTGCATTTTGGGTTATGGCAGATAAGTCTTTTGTGTGAGAGTGTGTAACGGTTGTTGTGCAATTCTCTTTTATGAGTAATTGTGCAATAGGTAAACCTACAATTTGTGAACGACCAATAACGACAGCGTTTAGTCCTGATAAATCCTCTTTTACGGAATGGAGCATTTTTATAATTCCTTTAGGGGTGCAAGGCAGAATGGCGTTTTCTGAACCTTTTACCAATAATCCGGTATTTAGCGGATGGAAGCCGTCAACATCTTTGAGAGGAGAAATTAGTGACAGTATTTTTTCTGTTTCTAAATGTTTAGGTAAAGGAAGTTGAACCAATATGCCGTTTATTTGTTTGTCATTGTTCAGCTCTATTATAAAGTCTTCAAGCTCTTGTTGTTTTATATCTTTATCTAAATGGTAGGTTATTGATTTTATACCGATATTTTGGCAGGCTTTTTCTTTGTTTTTTACATAAGTTTGACTTGCCGGATTATCGCCTATAAGAATAACGGCAAGGTGGGGACAAGTTTTTAAGCAAGCTATTTTTTCTTTTATTTCTTCTTGAATTTTTTGGGATAATTCTTTGCCGTTGATGATTGAATAAGCCATAATTTATACTCCTAATGAGTTTAATTTTTCTTCCAATTCTTCTGAGTGAGAAATGTTAAGTTCTATTTTTTTATAGCGGTCTGTTTCTCCACAAACGATACTAAAACTTGATTTTGAAATTTTTAGAATTTTACTTAAATGTTTGATAAGTTCAATATTTGCTTTTCCTTTTTGTGGAACAGAATTTAAGTTTATTTTTAAGAAGTCTTGTAAGTTGCTGTCGGTAAAAATTCCGCTAATACAAAAAACAGAAGAATTCGGTGTTACCCGAATTCTTAATATGTATCCTGAATTTGTTTTATCGTAATACATCTAACCTGCAACCGGTGTTAAAACTATACACACTGTTTCTATTAAATGGATAACAAAATAAAGAGCAACAATTAAAATATATGGAGAAATGTCAAATCCAGAAATAGGTTTAATTTGTTGGCGTAACTTTTCATAAACGGGTTCAGTGACAATATGTAAAAAATTTAAGAATTTTTTGAAAGCATCTCCACCTTGACCAATCAATTTGAAGTGCATACACCAATATAGTGAGATGTTTACAACAGCCAAGATTAGGTAAAATTCTAAGGCGAGGCCAACCATCCACAAAACACTTTCTAATAAAATTGCCATTATTTTGTCTCCATTGTTCGTAAATATTTCTTTGTAGTATGTATTAAGGAAATTTAATTTTTTCTTAAAATTTAGTGATTATTTTGTTTGAGGTAATAAATTTTAGGCAAAGTAAAGATTTTGTTTGAAAAAAAATAAAGTTTATGCTATACTGTCAAGCATTAAATAATTAGTTTTTAGGGTAGAATGTAAGTTTATGGTTAAGAAATATTTTATAAAAACGTTTGGGTGTCAGATGAATGTTTATGATAGTCATCGTATGGCATCTATGCTTAAGGATATGGGTTTTATTGAAACTGATGCACAAGAAGATGCAGATGTTGTAATTTTTAATACTTGTCATATTAGAGAAAAGGCTGCAGAAAAGGTATTTTCTGATTTAGGCAGAGCCTATTTAATCAAACAAGAAAGACAGAACAAAGGATTGGATACGGTTATTGGGGTTACCGGATGTGTGGTGCAAGCAGAAGATAAAGAAATCATAAAGCGTGCTCCGTATGTGGATTTTGCATTGGGACCTTTGAGATATTATCGCTTAAAAGAAGTGGTTGAAGAAATTTTTAATAACAGAGAGGCTAAACTTTTGGATACAGAGTTCAGTGCTGTTTCTAAATTTGACTTTTTGCCGGAAAATAAGGCAGAAGGTGGTTGTTCTTATCTTGCTATTCAAGAAGGATGTAATAATTTTTGCACATATTGTGTTGTTCCTTATACCAGAGGGGTTGAAGTTTCAAGACCTATTAAAGAAGTTTTGGAAGAAGCAAAACGTTTGGTTAAAACAGGTAGTTTGGAACTTAATTTATTGGGTCAAAATGTTAATTCTTATCACGGAGAAGATGAAAACGGTAAAGAAAGGAATTTAGCATATCTGTTAAATAAGATAGCAGAAATTGACGGACTTGAGAGAATCCGTTACACAACATCTTATCCTGCAGATGTTGATGATGATTTAATAGAATGCCATAAGAACCTTAAAAAATTGATGCCTTATTTGCATTTGCCTATTCAGTCTGGTTCTGATGATGTATTAAAAAGAATGAATAGGCGTCATACAAAAGATGAATATTTAAGAGTGGTGGAAAAATTAAAAGAAGCTAATCCTGATATAGGGATGTCATCTGATTTTATTGTCGGTTTTCCGGGTGAAACCGATAAAGATTTTAGGGATACGTTGGATGTTGTAAATAAAGTTAAGTATATTCAGGCCTTTTCTTTTAAGTATAGCAGACGTCCCGGAACTCCTGCAAGTATTATGGATAATCAAATAGAGGAAAAGGTTAAAAAGGAACGCTTGCAAGAGTTGCAAGATTTGTTGTTTGATTATCAGTTGAAATTCAATCAACAAAGTGTCGGCAAAGTTATGCCGGTGCTGTTTGAGAGTAAAGGCAGGCACGAAGGTCAGCTTGCCGGTCGTTCGCCGTATATGCAAAATGTATATGCCGAGGCGGATAATAGTTTGGTTAACAAAATTGTTCAAGTTCGCATTAAGAGAGCTTCAACAAACTCTTTGAAAGGGGAGGTAATTTGATATGGCTGAGTTAAGTTTTGAATTATTTAATAATCAACTTGTGCAAGTTTTGGTTGGTGTTAATGATGTAAATATTCGCTTGATAGAAAGAATGCTTAATGTTGAAATTTTAAGCTTTGGTAATCAGATTACATTGAGAGGTTCTGCCGCAGATATTGAAAATGCAAAAACCGCAATGGATGTTCTGTATGAAAAAGCTTCTAAAGGTCATGTGATTGGAGAACAAGAAGTTAAAGCTGCGGTTAGAATCTGCGGTGGAGCAGGTAGTGCTAAAGAAAAACAAGATTTAAGCGAAATTGTTTTGAAAACTAAAAAACGTTATATTTATCCTCGTTCAAAAACTCAGGCAGAATATATTACCGAAATGATGAAAAACGAACTTGTTTTCGGTTTGGGACCTGCAGGAACCGGTAAGACATATTTGGCGGTTGCATTGGCTGTTTCTATGATGTTGGAAGGTTCTGTTGATAAAATTATTTTATCTCGTCCGGCGGTGGAGGCCGGTGAAAATTTAGGATTTTTACCGGGTGATTTGAAAGATAAAGTTGATCCTTATTTAAGACCTCTTTATGATGCCTTGTATGAAATGTTGCCGGCTGAACAAGTTGATAAAAAATTGGCTTTGGGTGAGATTGAAATTGCTCCGCTTGCTTTTATGAGAGGTAGAACATTGTCTAATGCGTTTGTGATTTTGGATGAGGCACAAAATACAACACCTATGCAGATGAAAATGTTTTTAACTCGTTTGGGTGAAAATTCAAGAATGGTAGTAAATGGTGACTTAAGTCAAGTTGATTTGCCACGAGGAACAATATCCGGACTTCGCGATGCTCTTGATACATTGAGAGGAGTTGGTAATATCGGTTCCGTAACATTCAGCGCAAGCGATGTGGTTCGTCATGGATTGGTTGCAAAAATAGTTAAGGCATACGAAGAGAAAAATAAGAAGGAAAGAGATGAATAAAAAAATAGAGTTAGATGTCATTATTGATGATGATAAATGGCTAGAGTGTGTTGATTTTGATGCAATCAAAGTTTGCCAAGAAATAAAGGATTTGACTTTTAGCTTTGTTTATGACGAAACAAAACACGAAGTTATTGAACTGGCTAATAGTATAAATGTTAGTGTATGTTTGAGTAATGACGAAGAAGTACATAAGTTAAATCGTGAGTTTCGTGGTATGGATAAACCTACAAATGTTTTGTCTTTTGCAAACATTGATGATGATGAGCTGTGGGACGGAATAGAAAGTGGGGAAAAAGATGTTGAACTCGGAGAAATAATATTAGCATTTGAAACATTGCAAAGAGAAGCTTTTGAAAAGGGTATAGGTGTTTATCAGCACTTTGCTCATTTGTTGGTGCATGGTTTTTTACATCTTTTAGGTTTTGACCACGAAGATGATAAAGATGCTGATGTTATGGAAGGTATGGAAATTGACATATTAAGAGAGTTTTCTATTGAAAATCCGTATAAAGATGATGAAATCTGATGCTTGAGGTGATAAAAAAAAGAGCAGGGAATATATGTGGCTATTTGTTATTGTTTTTTGGCGGAGCAATAGCTGGCTCTATTTTTGCGCCTTTTGAGGGAATGGTTGCAGGATATTGCTCACTTGCTTTATTTTTTGCGTATCTGTTTAGTTTTAATAAAATTGATAAAAGGGTATTTTTTAGGGCATACTTGTTTTCGTTTTCCTTTTTTATGGTGAGTTTTTCTTGGATTGTTAATGCTCTTTTGGTTGACGGAGACAGTTTTATATGTTTTGTCCCTATTGTATTACTTTTTATGGGGGCTTTTTTCGGTTTGGGGATTGCTATACCTTCTTATTGGATGAAGTGGGGTAATAACAGATATGCAAAAGCATTGATTTTATGCACTGGTATAGTTTTTTTTGAATGGGTAAGAAGTTGGATTTTTACCGGTTTTCCGTGGAATTTATTTGGCAGTGCTCTTTTGTTTGATACAAGATTTGCAATGGGAGGAAGTTTTGTCGGAGGCTATGGTTTATCATTTGTTTTGCTGATTTTTATCGCCGGACTCGGGTTGATTGTTGAAAAATTAAGATTTAAAAAATTTGATAAAAAAGCACTATGGTTTGTTGGGTTTTCGGTAGTGTTTTTGGGTGGATTTTCTTTTAGTTATCAAAATTTTGCAGATGGGGATATAAAAGTTCGTTTGGTTCAGACAGATATTGAGCAAACTTTTAAGTGGAATAAAGAACTTTTGTATAAAAATTTCAGGCAGTATATTGATTTGAGTAAATCAAAACCTTTGGATGGCGTTAAGTTGGTTGTTTGGGGGGAAACAGCAACTCCATATATGTTGGATAGAGATGAAAAACACTTAAATGAAATCAGAGAAGCTATTGCAAAAGATGGTTTTTTGGTAACAGGTTTAATCAGAGCAAGTTTTGAAAACGGAGAATATGTGCCTTATAATTCGTTATTTGTTATAGATGACAAAGGAGATATAAAAGATTATTATGATAAGTCTCACTTGGTTCCGTTCGGAGAATATTTGCCGTTTAGAAAATATCTGCCTGATTTTATGAGACCGGTTGCAAATGTGGTTGGAAATTTGGGTGAAGGTGAAAAATATAAAAATATAAGAGTTGCCGGTTTGCCTTTGATGGGCGGAGCTATTTGTTATGAAAGTATTTTTCCTAAACAAGTAATAAATTCAAAAGAAAAACCCGAAATATTGTTGGTTATTGCAAATGATGGATGGTATGGGATGAGTAAAGGTCCGTATCAACATTTAGCAGCTTCTCAATTAAGAGCAATAGAAGAAGGTATTACGGTTGTAAGAAGTGCTAATACAGGTATTAGTGCCGTAATTAAACCAAATGGTGATGTTGTAGGTAAAATAGGTTTAGGCAAAGCCGGTATAAGTGATGTTTTGTTACCTGAAACATTAGAGATTAAGACAGTTTATGGCAGACTTGGTAATATTATCTTGTTACTTATTATGCTAATTGTGCTATTGATTATAAAAAAGATTAACTATACAAAAGAATAGCCAACTAACGCAAAAGTTGTATTTTGCAACACAAAATTGTTGACATTTTGTTGCAAATGTGTATATTTATGAGTGTAATTTTATATGATTTTTTTAAGGAGATTAGCTATGGGAAGAGGCCGTAAGCGTAAATCAGAAACTGATGAAATAACCGACAACGGTATTGGTCCGGTTGATGCGTTTGTTGGTGCAAGAATTTGTGCAAGACGTCGTTTGTTGCAAATGAGTCAAAAACAATTAGCTGAAAAGTTAGGTGTTACATTCCAACAAGTGCAAAAGTATGAAAAAGGTCAAAATAGAATTGGTGCCGGTCGCCTTTATTCTATTGCCAGAATTTTGGGAGTTAAAATCAATTACTTCTTTGATGAGGTTGAATTTGATGCTTTGGTTAAAGCAGTTGAAAAATATCCTGAAGTTGAAAATAATAATATGTGTTCAATAGGTTTTTTCCAAGACGGAGATTATGAAATTAAGTTTGACCCGATTAAAGGCGGTGAAGGAACTTTGCTGTTGAAACTTTATTATTCATTACCTCCAAAGGCTAGAAAAGGTATGTTGATGATGTTGAACGGTTTAAGAACACCAAGAGATGATTTAGACGATGATGAATAGAAATATTGAAAATCAGGAGCCGAAATTTTTTGGGCGCAGAAAAGGCAGAGTTATTCGTAAAGCGAAAGGTTTTTTGTTGGAGAATATGTTGCCACAGCTTCGTGTTGTTGAAAGTAAAGATTTTAATAAAGAAAAAATGTTTGGCTCTAATGATTTAGAAGTTTGTTTGGAAATAGGCTTTGGTGACGGACAACATATTTACGGTCAGGCAAAAAATAATCCTCAAACAGGATATGTCGGTGTAGAAGTTTTTCAAAACGGAGTTGCAAATCTCTTATCTCTTATCAGCGGTATTAAAGAAGGCGATAATTTGCCTTGCAAGATTGATGCAAACTCTTTTGAGGTTAAAAATATCAGAATTTATGATGATGATATGAGAAAACTTTTTCAAAAAATTCCTGACAACTTTTTTGATAAAGTATTTTTGTTATTTCCTGACCCGTGGCCTAAAAAGAAACATGCAAGTCGTCGTTTTGTGAATGATGATAATTTGAAAGAAATATCCAGAGTTCTTAAAAAAGGCGGTTTATTCAGAATTGCAACAGACCATCCGGTTTACAAGTGTCACGTTTTAAGAACGATGTATGAGTGTAAAAGTTTTTATTGGTCTGCAAAATGTGGTGATGACTGGAGAAAAGAACCGGTTGATTGGGTTAGAACCAAATACCAAGCTAAAGCTATCAGAGAAGGCAGACGTCCTGTTTGGTTTGATTATATCAATATGTAGCTTTTGTTAAAGTTATCGTTGTTTGGACTGCTTTATGGTAATCCTTAAAGCAGTTTTTTTATGCCTAATATTTTAGGTTTTGGGTGTAAAATTTATATGATTTTAATTTTTTATGGAGTATAAGGGTATAAAAATTGGGAGTTTATAATGATAAATAAAAAAAATATTACCAAAAGTTCAAAACATTTGATTGATATGGTTAAATTAGATAAAGACCGTGTTATAATTGATTATAACATTTTTGATGATTGGGTAAAAAGACGCAAAAAGATGTTTTTGAAAATGAGCGATATTGAAAAATTCGGTCATAATATTGCAAGAGAATTTTTATTGGTAAAAGAAGCCGGTTATGAAGAAAAATTTTTTGCCGAACGAAAAAAAAGAATAAAAAAAGAATTTTATGATGATGTGAGAGAAACAAGCATTGATGTTATAAAAGAATACTACATAGAACAGAGAAAAAGTGATAATGTAAGAGAAAAAGCACTGGTATTAAAAGAATGGGTTGATGGTTTTGAGGCTGATGTAAAAAAAATTTTGAAAATCTTATCCAAATCAAAGGAACGGGATTTTAAGAAGATTTTGAAGGATTATTTGGTTAATGGTGAGATTGATGAAAAAAAGTTAGAAAAAATAATTGAGAGAAAGTATAGCATTAAAGACTTTTTATTCGGATATAAGAAGATATTGGAAGCAAAACTCTATGTTAATAAATTTATTGCAAAATATAAGGGTGATTTTTCTTATAAAAAAGCCGTGGATTTAGCTAAAGTATATTATGGTCAAGATGTTGGTTTTATTCTTTTTTCAAGAATAGAAACAGTGATTAATCTTGATTTTGAAACAAGTGAAATATGGGGAACTAAATTTGTTTATCAGATTAAAAAAATTGATGAGAAAATGAAACAAATAAAGGATGATATTATAAATAAAGAAAAATATGTAAAAAAAATAGGTGTTGATTTTGAGAACACATCGTTGTTTGATGAAGAAAGAAAGATGATAGAAAGCTATGTGAAAAAAATAAGCGAATAAAAGACAGCTAAATTTTACTTGTAGTGACAGTATAATTTTCAGGTTTAACAATTTAAGCAGTTTATTGATGTTTTTATCTAGCGTAACTGTATAAAATCTTTTAAGGCAACCAAGAAAGTTTTAGAGGTAGTATCTTTTGTTTCATCTACACAGACTGTTGTGCTTTCTTTAGGATTTAATGATTGCTTTTTAAAAAGTTCTGCTTCTTTTTCTTGAACTGCATTATGATATTTGAGTGCTAAATTTTTTGCCCCCGGCATTTCTATTTCTTGGTATTGATAAATGATGTCTTCGGTTAAAATATTTAGTTTAGCCATTTCATCAATACCATAACGTCTTCCTTTTCCTGTTACCCAATTAGATACCATAGGTTTTAAGTGGTCGTTAGGGTTTGGTAGTTTTTTGCGGCGTAATTCTTGTGCATCCTTTAGGGCTGTTTTGCCGTTTCCTTTCCAGTTAACGTGACTTAAAGTTGCAGATATTGCGTATGTAGGAATGCGTGTTGCATCAAGATTACCATCTTTATCTGTTAAGTTTAAGCTTAAGGCAAGAGCGGTAAGAACGTGTTTTGGTTTTCCTTCTCGGTTTATTGGGAAAGCTGAAAGGTTATAATCTTCAAGAGCTTTAATCATCAAATCTTCTGACGGGAAAAGTTCCGTCATAAAGAGGTAAGTTTTGGTTATATCCGTAAGTGTTGCCGGAGATGATTTTGTTTTGGATATTTGTTGTTCTTTCTTAGATATATACCTTTTTAGCTCGTCTGAAGCATCCGTAGACCATCGTTGAGTGTTTATTTTCAGATTTTTATATGCCGGCGTTTCCTGAAGCATTTGGCGAACTTCTTGTTGGAGAGGGGAACCGTCATTTCTTGTAAATTTAGATTGCAATTCATCTAATTCTGTTTTGTTATTTTTTATGATGGGGGTTACAT
>JAFYWO010000028.1 GCA_017557925.1 Alphaproteobacteria bacterium
CGGCACAATTCTCATCTTCGCTGCATCAGGTATCTCTACTTCTTTATCCATATATTCTGTAAAATCAACACCACCAATATTATAAGCTATTTTTTTAGCTCTTTCATAATTTTGGTCATAAAACTCTGCATTTTTACCATCTTGCTCTCCATAATATCTAGCATTTGAAATATGATCATCCAAATACTGTGTAGATGCGTAATTTCTCTCCCACATATCGCGAGTTCCATTTGCAATTAAAGACATTTCCTTATCAAAATCTTCTTTAGAATTACTAAAGGGATTAACTTTTCCTTCTTTAACTGCTTCCGTATAAAATCCAAAAAGTGAATTACAACGACGATTTTCAAGAACTGCAATATCACCTGTTTTTATGTATTCATCTCGCCAATAAATTAATTCCGCTATATTTGCAGATATTTCATTATGCATACAAACTTTATAAGCCTGTTCACAAGAAATTGCATACGCATACATCCCCTGAGAATTATTATCTCTGTGCTTTTGTTCGTGTATTAAAGTCCCTTTTGAACTACTCCATTCGGTTTTACGTTCATCATCTAAAAAATGTCCAATTGTTATTGAATTGCTACTAGAAGTATAATAGGCACCACTTGAACTACTATTTGTTAACGTATCCACCTGAAAATCAACATTGCGCATTCTCTCTGTGGCTTCATCAAAATCTTTTTTCATACTTTTTTTCAAATCATCCCTCATAATATCCCCCTAAAAAGCATACCACATACAAAAATTATACCATAATCCCTAAATATTGTCAATATTATTACCCACTAACCACCACTTTCCCATTGTTGCACAAAAAAAAGAGAGCAATAAGCTCTCTTAACAATTAACATGAAAAAAAATTTAAGCCACCTTAACATTTGCCATCAACATAGATAAAACTTTATCAAGCATTGATTTAAGTTCATGACGTTCAACAACAATATCAACCATACCGTGCTCTTTCAAATATTCTGCCGTTTGGAAACCTTCCGGCAATTTTTCACGAATAGTCTGTTCTATCACACGCTTACCTGCAAAGCCAATCATAGCTCCTCGCTCTGCAATATGAATATCTCCACTCATTGCAAAAGAGGCAGAAACACCACCGGTTGTTGGGTCTGTAAAGATAGAAATATAAGGAAGACCTTTTTCTTTCAATCTATTGATAGCTGCTGTTGTTCTTGCCATTTGCATCAAAGATAACATACCTTCTTGCATACGAGCACCACCTGAAGCGCTTGCAATAATAAGAGGACAATTATGTTCATAAGCATATTCAGCAGCCGCTACAATACCTTCACCTACGGCTGTTCCCATAGAACCACCCATAAACGAAAAATCCATAGCCGCTACAACACTATCAATACCGCTAACTTTACCCAAACCGACCTTAATAGCATCATTACCTTGAGTTTTTTTACGATAAACCTTGATTCTATCTGAATAACGTTGTGTATCTTTAAACTTCAACGGGTCTTCTTTAACTTGAGGAAGCACCATTTCAGAATATATACCATCATCAAAAAGTTGTTTCAATCTCTTATCAACATACAATCTTAAATGATGACTACATTTAGTGCACACATAAAGAGACTGCTTCAACTCTTTAGAAAAAAGCATCTGCCCGCATTGAGGACACTTTACCCACAAATCATCAGAAATTTCTTTGGGTGTAGTCTTTTTAATTTTTGGACGCACAATATCTGTTAGCCAGTTCATTATATACCTCGCTTATTATTTATCATCAACTTCTGGATGAGAAAACCATCCTTTAATTTTTTTATTTAACGAAAAACCTTCACTTTTCTCGTTCTTATTATCAACCTCATCTTGCAAAGAAACCACTTGTTTATTAAGTTTTTCACGTTCAAGATTTAGCTTTTCGTGTTCCTTAGAAAGTTGTTTATGTTCTTTACGTTGTTTGCGAACCATACTCCTCAAAGGTGCATACGCAGACCACGCAAACAACCTTCCTGCAATATATCCCAAACAAAACAATACAAAATAAACCACACTAACTGCAATTTGAAGATCGGCAAAAGGCCACAACGCAACAAGTTCATTGTTTTGTACCAAAAACATAACAAAGAAAGTCAACAGTGGAAGAAAAATAACAACCTTCAAAACCCACATACCAATCTCCTAACAAAAAAAACAATCAATTAGTTTTCATTTAATTTTTCGTGCAATTCTTTACCAACTTTAAAATGCACAATATTACGACTACCGATTTTTACTTTTGCACCAGTTCTTGGATTTTGAGCGATTCTTGGTTCTCTTTTGTGTATAGAAAATACACCAAAACCTCTAAATTCAACTCTGTCACCTTTAGCTAAGGCTGAAGTCATACTTTGGAAAATAATATTAACAATTTTCTCAACTTCGCTAACCAATAAGTTTGGGTTTTTCTTAGCAACACATTCTATCAATTCGGATCTAGTCACAATATACCTCTCAATTTCATTATTATCATCAAAAAGTTTTCTAACACCTTTTTTATTACTTATCTATATTTTTTTAATTATTTTACACAAGCATCAGCATTTCTTATATACAGTGGTTTCGGAAAATCAAGGCTTTTTTCTAAATATTTTTTATAAACCGTTTCAAAAAGCGCAACCGCATCAACGCTTTCCGACAGTTCCACATGCTTAATTTGCAAGCCCATAGAAACACTCAACAATCTCTCAACCCCATCACCGATAAAGCTAACTTGTCTTCCTTTTAACTTATCTCTTATTTCTTCTCTGGTCAAAGCCAACGGCTCGCTCAACTTATTCATATCTTGGTCAAACAACTGAAAATAAAAATCTTCACGTTTAGTTTCAATTACCACGGCATTATAATAAGCTCTCTTCTCTTTAACAAGCATTTCATTATACACATCAAACAACGAAACTCCTGTCATCAATAAACTGGGAACAGCAAACCCTAACGCCTTTGCAAAAGCAAGTCCGGCTCTTACACCGGTAAAAGACCCCGGACCAACTCCAACCCCCAAAAGTCCTATACTTGAAAAATCAATACCTTCTATATCAAGCGCATCTTTAACTTTTACCGCCAAAATTTCTGCTTGCCCATATTCCATAAACTCCTCAACCTTATAAACACACTCCCTATCTTTATAAAGCCCCAAGATTACCGCTTTTGCTGTTGTATCAAATACCAACGTATACATATCTTTGTTTACTCTTTCAAATTTTAGTTGCGAACCATATTTTAATAGCTTATTCTAACCCTATATACTAAATAAAAAAAACAAACAACCCTTATTTTGCATTAAGAAAGAAAATCTATGACAGAAGAAAATACAAACGCATTATTATATGTTTGGCTCTACATCAGTTTAATATTCCCATTCATCATAGCTTTAACTCACCATAAATGCAAAAAAGCCAATCTGCTCCTTAAAAAAACAGATTTGGAAAATCGCCATTATGAAGAAATGCTCTATGCCTCCAAAGACGGCTATGTAACATATTCCATATACAAAAATAAAACTTATGAATATACATCAAGAAGACTAGCCACCACCCTTAACCTGAGAGATGGCGAAAAATCCGACATAAAAGATGTTTTACTGCAATTTTCAAGCCCTTACAAAGAAAAACTAACCCAACACATCGATTCGCTAATTAAACACGGTATTTTCTTTGAAGAAATAGCCCAAACAACAAATGATAAATTTTTTGCCATCACGGGAACTCGTATAAATTCCAATAATAAAGAAATAAACAGTAATTGCATTTGGTTTAGAGACATAACCGAATATACACAATACATAGACCAAAAAACCAAAGAAGCATCTTCATATCGTTCACAGTTAGAAAACTATCGTATACTTATAGACAACCTCCCCACCCCTGTTTGTCTTAGAGATGAAAACCTTAATCTTTTAGCCTTAAACCGCTCATACCTAAACTTGCTTGGTTTAAAAAATTTCCAAGAATTAAACAAAGAAAATTCCATTCTTCGTGATTTAGGTAATTCAACAGACCTAAAAGAACTGATTCAAACCGCCAAACTAACAAACACTTCGCAAAAAAAGCAAATTAACATCTTGAATTTAGGTGAATTAAAAAAATACGAAATAACAGAAACACCCTACCACAACAAAATCACACGAAACACCCATATAGTAGGTTCACTTGTAGACATCACAAGTTTTGACGAAGCAAAACGTAACTATCAAATGCACTTAGACTCACATTTAGAGATTTTAAGTTCATTAGATACGGCTTTTTGCATAGTAAACACTAAACACGAATTTATATTCTCAAACTCTGCATTCCTAAAATTATGGAGCTTGCCTAAAAACTTTATAGACACCCCCACTCACTACAACCTCTTTTTGGATAAGATACGAGAACAAAAGATTCTTCCCGAAGTTCCTGACTTTAAACTCTATAAAGAGGAAGAAATAAAAGCATTGGATAATCTTACAGAACCCAAAGAAGACCTTTTATATATACCCGACGGCAGAACTTTTAAGCGTATACGTGCACCACATTCAAACGGAACACTTATAGCCTACGAAGACATAACCGATGCACTTGCAGTCCAAAGAAATCTGAATGACTTGGATTCCGTTCAACAAGGAATATTAGATAACCTTACCGATTCTGTCGTAATTTTCTCACCCAACCTAAAATTAAAGCTATATAACACTTCGTTTACAAACCTCTTAAATATTGATAATAAACTATTATCTGCAAACCTGAAGCTACAGGATATAATAGAGTTGCAAAAACCACTCCTTCCTGAATTTGAGGATTGGAATTCTTTCAAAGAAGATATGATTTCGCACATAACCTCTATTACACCGTTTAACTTAAAACTAAAAAACAAAGTCCAATTACTGGTAACACCATCTGTATTACCCGACACATCATTGATGATAACATACCAAAAGGAGAAAAATGCAAAATAATCATCTTCACACGCAAACAAACACCACAAATATATCAGAAGACGATAAAGACGATAAAGACGACAACACAAACAAAGAAACTTTTGAACAAAAAACAATCCGCCTTATAAAAGAGCAACAAGACCTGACAAAAATTACCATAAGAGACTCAACAGATATGCTGGCAAAAGCTTCAGGTATAAAATTTATAAACCGCCAATTTGATAAAAAAATTCTAGACTCTGCCCTATTAGAGCTAAAAAAACTCCGAAAACTGGCTCTAAAAAGCAAAATAGAATATCCATTAAAACTAAAATCCCCTCTAAAAGAAAAAGAAATAAAAAAACTCACAACTTCCAAACGCTTAAAAAAACTATTAAAGCAAAAATCTCAACAAAATTCTCCTACTCATACCAACCACCGCTAAAATAGTTGACACCCCTAAAAAATTGTGCTACCCTAACTACGTTTAAACAATTAAGAGGGCGATTATGGAAAATCAATATTATGCAGTTGTTGAAAAACAAGACTTTTTTGAGATTATAGAAAATAAATTTGGTGAGCTTGCCATTTTTATTGATAACAGAGAAACACCACCATCAAACCCCAAGTTAGAATACAATGGTGACAATATAGCTATCTTATACCGTGATGAAAAAACAATCATTAAGTTAGAAGGAATTACCGCAGAAACACGCTCTACACTAGCCGAGGCAGAAGTTGTTTTATTTGTAGAAACCAACAAAGATGAAGTTATAAGAACATACGCTGTCCCTGTAGAAACCGTAGATGAAATTGTTTTCAGAGGAAAACAAGTAAGAGCCGACGAATACGAGCGTTTCAAACAAAAGAAAGACATCATTGAAGCATTTGGTGCAGTAAACATTTGGACTAATGGAGAAAATTAGATGATAGGATTAGTTATAGTAACTCACGGCAAATTAGCAGACGAGTTTTTATCTGCGATGCAACACGTTGCCGGTCCTCAAAACCAAATTCAAACAGCTTGCATCGGTCCCAACGATGATATGAATCAAATGCGTGAATTTATACTAAACAAAGTAAAAGAAGTAGATTCAGGCGATGGCGTTATTGTATTGACGGATATGTTTGGTGGCACACCATCTAACCTTGCCATCTCAATAATGGATATGGCAAACATAGAGGTAATAGCCGGTATAAACCTCCCTATGCTTATAAAATTAGCCAATCTTCGCAAAGATCAGCCCCTAAAAGAAGCTGTAAAAGGCGCCAAAGAAGCCGGTATAAAATACATCACTATTGCTTCAGAATTATTGGGGAAATAGTATGACCGACACAATTACAACAGAACTAAAAATCATCAACGAAAGAGGATTACACGCACGAG
>JAFYWO010000029.1 GCA_017557925.1 Alphaproteobacteria bacterium
AGCAAGCAAATAGTCCTAATACGCAAAATTTACAAAAAGCTTCTCTTAAAGAGCATTGACCGTGAAAAAAACGTCCAAACATATATATATCTCCTAAAAAATTGTTTGTTTTATTGTTAACTTATAATCTTTGTTTTGGCAATAGTTTTTAGAAATAGCTTACAATATTTTTATATTTTTTTACTCCAAGTTTTTTTTGAGTTGTTGCTATGTATTCGTGCAAATTACTCCACGTTGTGTATTTATCTATATGTGCTTTTGCTTTTGTTGGGGATTTTGACAGTTGGATATCTATTACTTTTTCTAAAAGATTGTAAATAGCCGGACTTACTTTGTCAAAATCTATATGTAAAAGTTTGTTTTCATCAAAATGGATTGCCCCATACTCTAATAAAATATTGAACTCAATTAAATCCACAATTTTATATGTTTCGGTTGGGAAAATTGGTTTTGAACGCAAAAGCAAGCGACGGGTTATCCAAGTGGTGTATATTTCTTTTAGTTGATAATCTGTAATAATTCCACGTTTAACATATTCAGGCATAAATGATATAGATATGCTATCTGCTTTGTTTTCTTCTATAATTGATTTACAAATTCCAGGTGAATTTTGGTATTCAGATGAAGGACCTAATGAATGTCCGTTCTCATGTCCTATAACAAAAATGTGGTCTGCTTCTACATTATAGTATTGATGAAAAGACGGATGGAGAAAAGTATCTAAATGAAGTTTTGTTCGTTTGGCATCATAACTTTGACGAACTTGACGGTGATAAACATTTCTTCTGCCGTTTCCTTGCTTTATAGATAGTTTATCATTATTGGGAAGATTTTGTGCAATGGTAATACCACCTCTTGCTTCGGCATAATCTCCGGTTAGTGCTATAAGGTCTACATCTACCATTGTTTGTTTTAATTCTTTAGCGTTTGAAATAGTTTGAGTGTATGTGTTGCTATAAGGCATTAAAGAGGATAATTGCCCCATTGTATCTTTAAACTTTAAGAGCAATTCAGTTCCTTTATGGTTTGTTATACCAACACGAGCACCAAGTTTATCTTTTGCGACAACTTCTATTTTATGTTTTTCTATTAAAGATTTTAATTCATTATTTTCCAAAACGGTTGATGTCATTTCATCATCATAATTTTCTCTGCTTATTGTAAATTCTAAAGGTTCTGTTTGCAATGTTGACCAGTATTTGTCAGCTTTTGCATCCAGTGTTTGGTCGTTTTCTTTTAAAGCTTTTGCTTGATAAATGAGGTATTTTTTGAAATTTTCATCTGTTGTGAGCAAAGATGCTTCTACAAGCTCATTTGCTATCTTAGAAAAATCTTCTTTAAAAAAATCAGTATAATCTATGGCGATTAAAGAGTCATTTTTTCTTCTAACCATTGTGCGTGAAGATAGAATATTTTTTATTTATTCAATTTCATTATTTTTGAACATCTTTAGAAGGATTTGATGAAACTCTTCTGTACTTAAATCTTCAGGATAAAAGTTTTTTCCTGCAGGTGTAGTTAGATTTTTGAAAATTGTAATAGGTTGTTCGTCTATACCGTTTAATCCGGAAACACCATTGATTGAATTGAACATTTTTAGGGAAAGTTCTGCTTGTTTGTCATAAGCAGCATGCTTTTCCAATTCTTGTTTTAAGCTGATATTTTGTGAGTTATCTTGAGCAAGTGCTACATTGTTTAGGATTTTAGCAGCCTTTGTTAAGTGAGATAATACTTTTTTATTTTCTTCGCTTAACGAAAGATAACAGGGAGATTGTTTTGAAACAAGAGTAATATCCTCTGTTTGGTTTTGTATCATATTTTCCAGTTCTTTTATTGAGTAATTTAATTGGTAGCCATTATATATCATTATAATTTATCTCCACAGTTTTAAATTGGTAAAATTTCATAAGTTTGTTTGAGTGATTTGGATTTATGCCTAATTTTTGTTTAACTGTTTGAAAAGGTGTCTCGGTAATTTCTGTTGGTAGTAAAAGAGCTTCCCTTTTTTCAAAACGAAATAATAGTCCGTTTGATTTATTAAAGTTTTTTGGAGTTATTTCTTCAAACGAAGTCAGTAATATGATTTTTTGTATAGTATCATCTAAAGCTATTTTAGGTATAAATTTTGAAATTTTATTTATCAGTGATGATGAAGTTGTTGTGTCACAAATTGTTTGTTGTGTTGTTTGTATACAAAGAGAGAGGTTTTTTAATAAGGCATCTTGTTTTTTAAATGGTATTTGAGTAAGATTTTGCTTATTAAGTAATTGTTTTAATTCTTTAGAATGTGTGTTTGCAAAAATTTCCAAAGCGTATTTTTCTTTTTCCAAAGTGGTTTTTGGTGCGCTAATCGGTGGAAACTTGCTGTCAAGAAGTATGGATAAATTTTTATTTGTTAAGGTTTGTTTGGTAAGCGTTTTGGGGTAAAGTTTTTTTTCGTATATTAGCGGAAGTATAGTTTTTAGGTCTGTTGTAATGATGACAGATTGAGCGGTTTTTATGTGAGATGTTATTAAATTTTGAGTTTTAGCAAGTTTTTGTAAAAAATCTTTATTTTCCACGTCTTCTGTAAAATACAAAGGTATAGCGTTGTTAATATTTGATAATTTTAGTGCAGAAGCAATATTTATAGTATTTATTTTATTTAGTTTTTTGGGGATTACTATAGCTTTTGTTTCTGATGAAGCGGTTTGGTAAATTGTTATTGGTGTGTATGGTGTAATATCTGATGATTGCTTTATTTGAGTGTATGACGTTAATGTTTGGTCTGTCTTGTGGAGATACAAAATAAGGTAACAAGCATTTGATAAAATAAAAAAAATGATGCTGAAAATCAGGGTAAATAATTTAATTTTTTTTCGGCGTTCTTCTTTTTTATTTACATATAAAAGCATTGTTTTAACCTTTTACTTTTATACGGCATTTTTTTATGTTTTCTTGTGATAGGTTGATGATTGATTTTTCTAAATCTGTTATTATTTTTTCATCAATTTCTTGTATCATCGGTTTCTTTTTAGAGGCCATTTTGTAATATTCTTGACCATTTTCGCATTTTTTCCAATAACGAACATCACCATCATGATATTGGTTTGCTTGCAGATTGGCTTCCAGTTTGTCCAGCATTGATACTATTTTAGATTCAAGTGTTTGTTTTTCTTCATATTCTTTAAAAAGTTCATATACTTTTTTGTTAAGAGGTGAGGGAAGCATATCTTTCAGCTCTTTTATAGCTATAGCTTCTCTTAATTGTTTTTCTTCTTTTAGTTCCGGATGGGCTATTTGATTAGCTACGGTATAGTCACCGGTTTTTCCTTCAGCAATATCGTGCACAAGGGCTAATTCCAACATTTTTGTATAATCAACTTCTTGTTTTAAGTATGGTGCTATAAGCATAACAAGAAAGGAAAGCTTGAAAATATGCATAGCATTATTTTCTGTTGAACCGTCGTATAAAAGTAAATCCCTTTTTACTATACAAACTTCTTCCAGAGCTCGCATAAAATTGATAATTTTATCAACCCTTTTCATAGCTTTCCTTTTTTAGAGATTTTATTTGGTATTTATACCAATAAACTTCTTGCCGTTCATATATGGTTGTAATTTTTCAGGTATACGAACGCTGAAGTCTTTTTGCTGATGATTTTCTATAAATGGAACAAGTATGCGAGGGGTTGCAATACCGGTATTGTTTAAGGTGTGAGCATATTTTACTCTACCGTCAGAATTATCACGATATCTTAAATTAGTGCGTCTTGCTTGCCATTCTGTTATGTTTGAACAAGAGTGTGTTTCACGATAGCAAGATTGTGACGGCGTCCAAGCTTCTATATCATATTGGCGGTATTTAGGAGCCCCCATATCTCCTGTGCAAATTTCCAGTA
Organism: Alphaproteobacteria bacterium; assembly: GCA_017557925.1. GTDB lineage: Bacteria > Pseudomonadota > Alphaproteobacteria > RF32 > CAG-239 > CAG-267. The sequence continues at coordinate 3,882 of JAFYWO010000029.1, forward strand.
CTTGATATGGAAGTTCTAAATCTTGTAAAACTTCTTCTGAAATTGCTAAGAGTTTTTTATGCCAAGCTTCACTTTCGTTTATATCGTTTTTGCAGATAACGAATTGTTCTGTTTTTAAGAATTGATGAACACGGACAAGACCTCTGGTATCTTTTCCGGCTGCTCCTGCTTCTCTACGGAAGCAAGGGGAAAAGCCTGCGTATAAGATTGGTAGGTCGTTTTCAGATAAAATTTCATCTGCGTGTAATGAATTTAATACCAATTCTGCAGTTCCAGACAAATATGTGTCATCAGAGGGCATATAATAAATTTCATCTTGCGCAAAAGGAAGATATCCCATACCAAAAAGCGGTTTTTCTTTTGAAAGAGATGGGACAGTAATTGTGGTAAAACCGTGTTCTGCAAGTTTATCTAACACAAGCATGTGCATTGCAAGTTCTAAACGAGAAAGCTCGTTTTTAATTGCATAAGTTCTTGCGCCTGAAACTTTTGTAATACGTTCTAACTCTGACCAATTATTTTTTTCCATCAGTTCTACATGGTCTAAAGGTGTAAAGTCAAATTTTGTAGGTTCACCTACTTTTTTTATAACAACATTACCTTCTTCTGTTTCTGCCACAGGGGATTGTGGTGAAGGAAGGTTTGGCATACGCCACATTATATTATCAAATTTTTCTTGAAGTTTTAAAAGTTCTTCTTGTTGTTGTTTTAATTCTTCGCCTAAAGATTTACTTTTGGCTATGATGTTTGGACGATCTTCGGCGGATGCGGATTTTATTGAATTACTTAAACGATTTTTTTCTTCAGCAAGGGCTTGTGAAGAAGTTTTTAATTTATTTATTTCTAAATGAAGGTTGATTAAATCTTCTATATTGATTTTATCTTCGGTATAACCTTTTTTTTGTAACCCCTCTTTGACGAGGTCTTTGTTTTCCATAATAAATTTTATATCTAACATTACTTTATCCTTGTTATAAGTTTTCAAAAAAATCTAAAGATAAATTATCAAATGTTTTTAATAAATACAATAGATTTTTTTGTGAAATTAAGGTGTAAAACACTATATTTACTTTTTTGCTTAATCAGTTGAATTTGGTCCATTCTCAGACATATTGAGCAATAAAGTCCGTCAGTTAATCTAAACC
>JAFYWO010000030.1 GCA_017557925.1 Alphaproteobacteria bacterium
TCTTCAGAAATTACCCATTCTTTAGCACCTTTTGCAACCAATCGCTCTTCAAATTTTTTATTTTTTAACTTCTCTTTTGCATGCGTTAATAAGCTTTTTCCATACATCTGTGCATTAACATCAGCATCTTTATCTAAATAGAATTCTAATCTTCTGAGTTTTATGTCTTCAGGCATCTTATCATCTAATATAAATTTTATCATTGTCTGCCCTATAAGAGTATTTAATTCTTGAGTATCCATAATGCGTTCCTTAAAAGATTACTTTGGATTATTATAACACAAACTTTTGCTTTTAGCAAGTATCTTATCAGTCATTGCAAGCCGTTAGGCGTGGCAATCCAGCATACAACAATCAAGCAAATTCCACACGGCTAACCACTTATGGATCACCACGTCGCTTTCGCTCCTCATGATGACGAGTGAGGAATACTCCTTATTAAACAACAATGCACTCTCTCGCTATTTTGCCATACACTTACCCCTCTCACGTCATTGCAAGCCGTTAGGCGTGGCAATCTAGTATACCCTGCCCCGTCATTGCAAGACATTTTATTGCACTGCTCACAAATCTTATTTATTTTTTACATCCCAAAATCATTATTTCCGAAGTTTTGCCTAATAACATTATTCTTCTTATTACTAGAGCCACTTGCTTTTTCTAAAATATCAATAATTTCTTTATGACCAGCTTCTTTTGCCAACATCAACGCTGTTTTACCATTGAAATTTTCTACTTTTATATCCGCTCCCTTAGCTACCAAAATATCTACAATTTCTTTACAACCACTTTTAGAAGCATTCATTAAAGCAGTTCTTTCAAGCTTGTCTTTCGCATTAACATTAGCACCCTTATCTACCAAAAGCTTTACAAAATCCTTATTTCCGGACATAGAAGACCATAACAAAGCCGTTTGACCATTAAAATTTCTTGCTTCAACATCTGCTCCCTTTTCTATCAAAAATTCTGCAACCTCTTTACATCCGCATTCAGAAGCCCACATCAAAGCAGTCAAACCATATTCATCTACAACATTCAAATTAGCTTTTTCATCTTCAAAAAACTCTATCCTTTTTAATTTTATATCCAAAGGCATTTTTTCATCTTTAACAGCTTCAATTACTTTTTTGCCTAATATATTACTTAATTGTGTGCCGTCCATTTTCCTTCTCCTTAAAGTTATTTTGCCCATCATAACACAAACTTTAAATTGTAGCAACAAAAAATATATTCAAAAATACAGTATAATTTTTTATATATCCCCTGTAAAATCTTTAGTCAAAACACTCATCATAAATTTAGGCAAACAGGTTCCGTTTTCAATATCAACTGTTATTTCTCCAAAAAAATCAATAAGTTCACACAATCGCTTTTTTTGATACTTTTTTTCTTCTTTCTCTAGCCTTACAAAATCCTCATCAAAATCATTCCTTAAATTATATAATACCATCATAAATCTCCGTATAAAAAATAAAAAAAGGACTGCGTTAAAAAAACATAGTCCCACATATTATACCAATAACAATAAAAAACTCTGGTATATTATCAATTAAAATAAATCAATACATATTATCCATATATTTATTTAACTACACCCTTTGAAACCTTGTGCAACAACATAACACTCCGGAGATTTATCACGACTGGCATCTGGTTTATAATGACTTACTTTCTTAAAATTTTTCTTCATATCCGAAAGCAAACCACCTTCTGCCCCGCCCTGAAAAACTTTTGCAATAAAAATACCGTCATCTGCTAATACTGTTTTAGCAAACTCATACGCAGCTTCAACCAAACCAATAGTTCTTAAATGGTCTGTTTGTTGATGACCTGTTGTATTAGCTGCCATATCACTCATAACAACATTAGCTCTTTGACCTTTCAAAAGTTCCAAAAGTTTTTCTGTTGCCCCCTCTTCAGTAAAATCCTGACAAACAAATGTAGCTCCCTCTAAAGGTTCTGTAGGCAAAATATCAAGCCCAACCAATACCCCTGTTCCTTTTAATTTAAGACTTGCAACTTGTGACCAACCACCCGGTGCACATCCCAAATCAACAACAACCTTGTTCCTGCTTAAAAACTTGTATTTCTCATCTAACTGAATAAGCTTAAAAGCAGCTCTTGAGCGATACCCCAATCTTTTGGCTTCTTGCACATAAGGGTCATTAAGTTGTCTTTCAAGCCATCTGTTTGAAGAAGAAGAATGATACCTGCCATCCTTTAATTTTACCGCCAACATCTTACGTCCACGAACTTCTTTTGCGGATTTTGTTAATTTAGCCATAAAAAACTCCCTTAAATTCTACAACAACTCAAAAACAATAGCCTCTTGTGCAGCTTTTAATGAAGCTACCATATCATCAACATTAAGCTTGTCATAAATAGCTTTAAATATAACCAATGCCGCTACAAAAATAGGCGCTCTGTTCGGTCCGATATAAGGAGAAGTAAAGCGTTGTCTGTAATTCATCTTAATCATACCGGAAATCAATAAATCTAAATCTTTTATACTGACACATTTACCATCAGCCGCAAACTTATCATACTTAGGTAACCCCATGTGAGCCGCCGCCAAACGAAGAGGAGTAGACGATGTAGCAACTAAAGCCACATCTTCTTTATAATCAATATCTTTAATTTTTTCCAAAAATGCTTCCATATATTTACCGACATCAGCTCGTAAATTTTGAGCTCTTTTATGATTATAATTCTTTAACTCATACATCTCTGTAGCATTGCGAGCACCAAGAGGAATAGATATGGTAGCAATAATTTTTGGTTCTTTTTCATTAGTTGCTAAAGTTACTTCCGTAGAGCCTCCACCCAAATCGTATACAAAAATGTATTTTTTATTTTTAGGTGCATTAAGCATAGCCCCTTTTAATGTAAGTCTTGCTTCCTCATACTCACTGATAACATCTACATCAACACCGGATTTATTTTTTACATTTTCCAAAAATTGTTTCGTATTGTTACTCATCCTACAAGCAGCTGTTGCAATGGCTCTATATTTTTTAACATCATAGTCTGTCATAATTTTCTTAAAATCAACATAAGAACCTATGGCTCTATCCATAGCTTTTTCACAAAAGCATTTATTTTCTGCTAAACCTTCTCCAAGAGCAACATGTCTTACATCTCTATAGATTGCTTTACCTTTGTTATCAACAATCAATATCCTACTGGAATTAGTTCCCAAATCAAGAGCGGCAACACATCCCTTATTATTTACTTTTTTTGCGGAATTTTCCATTATCACCTCTCCTATCATACGGAAAACGTCCCCGTTTTCTCTTTTGATTACTTGTATTATTAAATCTTTTAGAGTGCATTAAATCAAGCAAAATACCTTCTCTGATACCTCTGTCGGCAACAGTAATTTCTGAAATAGGCCAAAAAGTAATCAGAGCCTCAATAATAGCACAACCTGCAATCGTCAAATCAGACTTACTCTGTCCTATACAAGGGTGTTTACATCTGCCTTCAGCTCCCATAGTCTTTATTTTATTTATCGTATACACTATTTCAGGCTGAGAAATTGCTATACCATCAACTGCAGATCTGTTATATCTTGGCAATTTTAAGTGAACTGCCCCCAAAACCGTAACAGTTCCGGAAGTTCCGATTACCTGAATTTCCTGATTATGAATAGCATCCATAATTTGATGTTTATTTTCAAACTCCTGTAAAATACTTTGCGTTCTATCCAAAACCGTAGAATATTCCAATTTACTCATTTCGTGTCCGGCAAAAGCCTCTGAAATTGTAACTACACCATACGGTAAAGAAACAAATCCCTCAATAAAAGTCTTACCGAAATCAGTAACTCTTGCTAAAGAAATTTGTGTAGAACCGCCACCAATATCAAAAACTAAAACACGCTTAATATTTCTGTTTAATAAAGGTAAACATCCCACAACCGATAATCTTGCTTCTTCTTTAGAAGAAATCACTTCCAACTCAATACCGGCCTCTTTTTTTACCATATCAACAAAAGAAGCAACATTTTTAGCCCTTCTGCAAGCTGCCGTTGCCACAAATCTTGAACTGACAATAGGCATATATTCATCAATAACCCCTCTACAAACTTTCAAAGCTTGCAAAGTCCGTCTCATTGCCGTTAGCGACAACTCATTATCTTGAATGATACCCTCACCCAAACGCACAACTTTAGAATATGTTTCAACAACTCTAAAAGAAGTAGTCGTAGGCGTAGCCACAACAAGACGACAAGAATTAGTTCCTAAATCAATAGCCACATAATTAGACTGTCCAACATTAGAATTTTGAACAATTCCGCCTACTCTATCGGGTTTACCGGATATTTTTTTATTTTTCTTAAATCCTGGTTTTCCGTTTATTTTTATCATTTATTCTCCATTTATTTCAACTCTTATTAACTGTCTTAATTCATCAATGCAAACCAGTTTTTTTGTTTTTTTATCTACAAAGTGCCAATAAGCCCATCCATTACAAGTAGGAGCATTTTGAGCCAGCGCTCCCATTTGATGAATAGAACCGTTTTCACTCTTAAATTTAACTGTTCCATCTGATCTTACAACAGCTTTTACTTTCTTTTTACTATCGTATAACATATCTCCCGGAGAAATCAAGCCCCTTTCTAACACAGATCCAAAAGGAACTTTGGGTAATTTTCTTTTACAAGTAAATTCAAGAGCTGCATCATCAATATTTTCACTAATTTTTGAAATACGTTCCTTAGCCCCTTTGATATACGTTTTATCACGTTCAATACCTACAAAATTTCTACCCAACTTTTTAGCAACAGCACCTGTTGTTCCTGTTCCGAAAAAAGGATCCAAAACCACATCACCAACATTAGTAGAAGCCATTATTACACGATATAACAAAGCTTCGGGTTTTTGCGTCGGATGAAGTTTTTCTCCGGTATCGCCGTTTTTAAGTCTCTCTTTACCTGTGCATAAAGGAATTTCCCAGGTAGACCTCATCTGCACATCATCATTCATCGCTTTCATAGCTTCGTAATTAAAAGTATAACGTGCTTTAGGATTTTTTGTTGCCCAAATAAGAGTTTCGTGAGCATTTGTAAAACGAGTTCCTTTAAAATTAGGCATAGGATTTGTCTTATTCCAAATAATATCATTCAATATCCAAAACCCTAAATCCTGCATAATATAACCAACTCTGAAAATATTATGATAAGAACCTATAACCCAAATTGTTCCGTCATCTTTAAGGATTCGTCTAGCCTCTACCATCCACGCTTTTGTATACTTGTCATACTCACCAATACTTTCAAAGCTGTCCCATTCTTCATAAACCCCCTTAACCTCAGTGTTATCCGGACGTTTTAATTGGTCACCCAACTGTAAATTATATGGAGGATCGGCAAAAATAACATCAATAGAATTATCTTTAATCTTTTTCATCGCCTCAACGCAATCTGCGTTTATAACCGTATTTAAAATTTCATCTAATTTATATTGGCTCATATCAACATTCCACATATTGCTCTTACTATGGCGAAATCATATAGAAATTTAGTTATTATTCTATTAACAAAAAAAACTTTTTTTAACTGCCAAAATATCCCTTTGAAAATGAATCAATTTATTTTACAAAAAACCATACAAAAACACCTTCATATATTAACAATAATCCACATATTCACATAAAAAACAAATATATATCTTGCAAACATATCAAAAAAATAATACAAAAAAACAAAACACAACACAAGAAGGAAGTTTAATAATGCCGAAATTTTATCTGTCACTGTTATTCGTTTTATTTGTAACAATTTCACCGGTTAAGGCTCAAAATACCCCCCAAATAATATCATCTGCACCGGAACAAACTCTTATAGAAGATAAGATATACTTTTTCGCACATTCACTGAGCGCACCTTGCAGTCATGCTTACGGCTACCTTCAAGCAAACTACCCAAATCTAAATATCCCGATAATAGATATGAAAGACAGTCACAATTTGGAATTATACAAACAATGTGTAAAAAAATTCAACATCCCCAACAAAGAATTAAAACTCCCTCTTTTCTGCCTAAAAGATGACTATGTAATGGGATGGACATACGGAAGCTCTTCGGCTCTTGACAAAGCAATACAAAGACATTTAGAAAATACAAAATAGGTTATAAGATGAAAACAGATATAGAAATTGCCAACCTCACAACACCTTTTAAAATCAATCAAATAGCTAATAAACTGAATTTAACGGATGAAGATTTAGAACCATACGGACATTATAAAGCAAAAATATCAAACACCAAACTTTCTAAGTTAGAAAATCTTCCTATAAATTCTAATCTTATACTTATAACCGCAATAACTCCAACGCCAGCCGGCGAAGGAAAATCTACTGTTTCAATAGGTCTTGCCGATGCCTTTCATTTACTTAACAAAAAAGTATGCCTATCATTAAGAGAACCCTCACTTGGTCCTTGCTTTGGAATAAAAGGCGGAGCAACAGGCGGAGGTTACTCTCAAGTAATTCCAATGCAAGACATAAACCTAAACTTTACAGGCGATATACACGCTATAACTTCTGCAAATAATTTACTTTCAGCAATGATAGATAACCACATAAAACATGGCAATTCCCTAAATTTTGAAAAAGTCTTTTTTAAGCGTTGTTTAGACTTAAACGACAGAGCTTTGCGAGAAGTTGAAGTTGGACGAGGAAATGCCATAAACGGCCCCAAACGAACAGACAATTTTAATATTTCCGTAGCTTCAGAGATAATGGCAATACTTTGCTTATCCAAAAACTATTCTGACCTCAAACAAAGATTAAATAAAATAGTTATAGGCCAAACCAAAGAAAATACTCCGATTTATGCCAAAGACTTAAAAGCAACCGGTGCAATGGCGTCAATCCTAAAAGATGCCCTACTTCCGAATTTGGTTCAAACCTTAGAACATACACCGGCTATCATACACGGAGGGCCGTTTGCCAATATCGCACACGGCACAAGTTCATACCTTGCCACAACGCTTGGACTTAAAACATCAGAATATGTTATAACAGAAGCAGGTTTCGGAGCAGATTTAGGAGCAGAAAAATTCTTTAACATTTTCGGTCGAATAACTAACATTTTTCCAAAACAAGTAGTTATTGTTGCAACTATCAGAGCATTAAAGATGCACGGCGGTGTATCTAGAGATAAATTAAACACCCCAAACCTCAAAGCTCTGGAAGACGGTTTTTCAAATCTTGAAACGCATATAGAAAACATCAAAAAATTCGGTTATAACCCTATAGTTGCAATAAACAAATTCATTACTGACACAAAAGAAGAAGAAGATTTGTTGATAAACCTTTGTAACCAAAAAAATACCAAAGCAATAATAACAAATGGGTGGAAAGAAGGCGGTAAAGGTTGTATCAACCTTGCAAATGCCATTATAGAACAAATAAATTCCAAACAAAATATTTGCCATTCCAATCACCTGCTCTACTCAACAAAAGATTCACTTTACCAAAAGATAGAAACAATAGCTAAAACAATTTACAGAGCAAAAGATGTAAACTACACACAAGAAGCTCTTAAAGATTTAGAAAAATTCATTTCTTGGGGATATAATGATTTACCGATATGTATAGCCAAAACGCAAAACTCAATTTCACACGACAAAACATTATTAGGCTCTCCCAAAAATTATACATTCCCAATTACAGAATTAAGACTTTCTGCCGGTGCCGGTTTCATTGTTGCCTTATCGGGTGAAATAAATACAATGCCGGGGTTGCCACAACATCCTGCTGCAGAAAACATAGACATAGATGATAACGGCAATATAACCGGTTTGTTCTAAAACTAAAAAAGTAACTAAA
>JAFYWO010000031.1 GCA_017557925.1 Alphaproteobacteria bacterium
ATCATCATCCGCTTATGTGGTATTTAGGTGCTCCGCTTGTAGGTCTTTTTGAGTATAATTTGCGAGTAGTAGATGCAGTTAATATGCTGACTATTTGTATTACAACTATTACAATGATATATATATATCGTATAAATAAAGCTTTTTTGGGTGGAGCTTTAGGTGGATTGCTTGCAGCCGCTTTTTTGGGATTGCCTCACGAGAGTTTGTATAATAAAGATTTTAAGCCGGATAATTATATGGTAATGGGGTTGGTTGTTGGTTTGTATTACTTTCTTTGCTATATAAAAAATAAGGGGTTGTTTAATTTAAGCTTATCGTTTATTGCATTTTTTTCCGCTTTTATGTTTACGCAAAAATCAGCCTTAATATTGTTTGGTGTATTTTTGATAATTTTATATTTGATAAAAGATGAAAAAGTATCTCTAAAAGATTGTATACAAAGCGGTATTTTGCCAGTGGTTATATATTTGTTATATTTGGCATACCTGCACAAACACGATATTTTAACAATGTATTTTAGGGCAAATTTTGAATTAAATTCGCATATTCCGGATGTGTTTTTTACAAGAAGATATATATATCCTGCTTACGAAACAATAGTACCTACAATAATATCTTTGTATGGCTGTTTCAGATATATGTATTCTTCTAATGTGTATGCTAAAGTTATAGGAATGTGTTTTATCGTAGAGTTTATAGTAAGACTGTATTACTTTACTCCATTTGCATATTATTACGCATTTTTGCACGCTATTGCATCAATATATGCAGGGTATGTGTTAAATGAGATAATAAAAAATAATAAGAAAATATTATACTTTTTTTTGATATATTTCATAATTCTTGGCGGTATCTATGCAAAATTATATAGCAGACGTATAAGTGTCGGAGATGATTATAAATATGGGGCTTCCGGATATGTATTAAGGCACACAACACCTTGTGATTATGTCTTAAACGGTTATCGTATAGGCTATAACTTGTTTGGAAAAGATCCTGTATTTATATGGAATTTGCTTGGACAAATTGATGTTATTGCGGATAGTATCGGCTTATATCCTCTTGCAGATTTAGAAATGATGATAAGAAAATATCGTCCGAAATTTATTTTTGGAAACACATATTATGATACATACAAAGACTATAGAGGCGCAATAATGGTTTATCCTATTCATCAGATAAGTAAACAACTGTTAAATGAAATGTATAGACCTCTCCATAGAGATGGGATATATGTGCTGAAGCCTGATTACCAAAGTTATGAATGTAAATATAATAATAGAACCAAAAGTTATGAGTATGTAGATAAAAATTTTTAGTAAAAATTTTACAATTATATCATACACTATACTAAAGATTAATAAAAAAGAGGAGGTTTGCCATGCGTGTAATAATAAAAAAAGATTATGATGATGTAACTGATTGGGCTGCTACTTATATTGCTTACAAAATCAACAGAGCAAGACCTACTCCTGAAAAGCCGTTTGTGTTGGGTTTACCGATGGGTGACACTCCTAAAGGTATGTATAAAAAACTTGTAGAGTTAAACCATAAAGGTAAATTATCTTTTGCTAACGTTGTCATTTTTTGTATGAATGAGTTTGTTGGTCTTGGCACAAAAGATTCTCAAAGTTGTCATAGTTATATGAATGAGCACTTATTAAAACACGTTGATGGTAAGTCGTCAAACGTATATATATTAGATGGTAAAACAAAAAATTATGAAAAGGAATGCGATAATTTTGAGTTGGCAATTCGTCAAAAAGGGGGAATAGACCTATTTGTTGGTGGTGTTGGTGCAGATGGTCATATTGCTTTTAATGAACCTTTTTCATCATTGTCATCTCATACTCGTATAAAAACCCTAACAACAGAAACAATGAGAATAAAGGCGAAACTTTTTGATAATGATATAACAAAAGTTCCGCACACCGTTCTAACCGTTGGAATTGGAACAATAATGTCAGCAAAGGAAGTTTTATTTTTGGCAACAGGTTCTTCTAAAGCAGATGCGACTAAAGCTGCAATAGAGGGTAGTGTTAATCATCGTTGGGCAGTAAGCGCTCTTCAAATGCATAGGCACGGTATATATTTATGCGATGAAGAAGCTACATCAAAATTGGAAGGAAATACAATTTCCTATCTAAAAGATATTGAACGCAATGCGTATTAAGGTATTAAAAAAATTACAATCAATATCCGAGGAGAAGTATAAAAACTTCTCCTTAAAGTTATTGCCTGAAAATACAAAATTGCTGGGTGTGAGAGTGCCTTTAATAAAAAAAATGGCAAAACAAATTAAAAAAAATAATGAAAGCCATACATATTTGTGTATTCCCTTAAAACAACTTGAATATCAAGAAGAGAAAATGCTTTTTTCTTTGCTTATTGCTTATCAGGATATTGCAGAAGAAATAAGGGTAGAAAATATAAAAAAATATGTTTCGTATATATCTAATTGGTCAGAGTGTGATACATTTTCATCAGCCTTAAAAACAATAAAGTATAATTCGGAGTTTTATTATAATAATTTTTTATCTTATACCCAAAGCACAGAAGAATATGAAGTAAGGTTTTTCTATGTTGTGGCCACAAATTATTTTATAAATGATACGTATCTGTTTCGTATTCTGGAACTGATAAAAAAACAAAAGTATAATGGTTTTTATGACAGAATGGCGGTGGCGTGGTTTTTATCAATGGCATTTGTTAAATATGAGGATGAAATAAAAAAATACCTCAAAAATACCCGATTAGATACAATGGTTTATCAAAAAACACTCAGCAAAATAAATGATTCTTATCAAATAAAAAAAGAGGTCAAACAAGAATTGAAATCTTATTTGACCAAATCTCAATAATTAAAACTACTTAATCCTTATAAATAGGGAATTTTGCAGTTAGCTCTAAAATCTTATGCTTTGATTTTTCAAGAACATCATTTTCGTTTTCTGTATGCATTGCATCAATAACATCGGCTATTACATTACCGATAATTTCAAATTCGCTCTCTTTAAATCCTCTGGATGTGCCGGCAGGACTTCCTAATCGTACTCCGGATGTCTTTGAAGGAGGAAGCGGATCAAAAGGAATAGAATTTTTATTTACGGTAATATGTATGCTGTCAAGAGCTTCCGTTAATTCTTTTCCGTTAATACCTTTTGGTGTTAAATCAACTAAAATAAGATGAGTATCTGTTCCGCCTGTAACCAAATTTAATCCACGTTTTTTTAGTGTTTCGCCAAGTGTTTTGGCGTTTTTAATAACTTGAGTTGAATATTTTTTAAATTCATCACTCATAGCTTCCTTAAAACATACAGCTTTAGCTGCAATAATATGTTCTAAAGGACCGCCTTGCATACCGGGGAAAATAGAAGAATTAATTTTTTTGGCAATTTCTTCATTATTGGTAAGAATTGCTCCGCCTCTTGGTCCTCTTAAGGTTTTATGTGTTGTTGTTGTTACAACATCTGCAAAATTAAGAGGATTTGGGTAAAGATTGCTGGCAACCAAGCCTGCAAAATGCGCCATATCAACCATCAATAAAGCTCCAACCTCATCTGCTATTTTTCTAAATTTCATAAAGTCAATAACTCTAGGATAAGCAGAGCAACCGGCAATAATAAGTTTTGGATGATGAGACTTCGCCAAATTTTCAACTTCTTCATAATCAATAAGACCGGTGTCTTTATTTACACCATACTGTATAGAATTAAACCACTTTCCGGAAACAGAAACTTTTGAGCCGTGTGTCAAGTGTCCCCCAGCATCTAAACTCATACCAAGCAACGTATCATTAGGATTAAGAAGAGCACCAAATACAGCCATATTTGCTTGAGAGCCGGAGTGAGGTTGAACGTTAGCAAATTTTGCATTAAATAATTTTTTTAGTCTTTCAATAGCGAGTCCTTCAACTATATCAACATATTCGCAACCGCCATAATATCTTTTATTTGGATATCCTTCCGCATATTTGTTTGTTAAAATAGAACCTTGTGCTTCTAAAACGGCTTTTGAAGCAATGTTTTCTGAAGCAATTAACTCAACGTTATTTTGTTGGCGATTGAATTCTTTTTCAATAGCATCAAAAATTTCTTTATCAAATTGTTCTAAACTACTCATTCTTTCCCCCACTTTTATAAATCAAGCATATCAATTCTGTTTTGATGTCTTCCGCCTTCAAATTCCGTATTTAAAA
>JAFYWO010000032.1 GCA_017557925.1 Alphaproteobacteria bacterium
CTACCTTCAAAAGTTGCTGAATTTTTAGCTCAAAAAATCACCTCAAATGTAAGAGAACTGGAAGGTTCATTAAAAAGAGTTGCAGCACATTCACAACTTTTATCCGGAAAAGAAATCACTCTTGATATGACACAAGACGTATTAAAGGATATGCTACGTTCTATTGATAGAAAAACCACTATTGATGAAATACAGAAAAAAGTTGCAGAACACTTTAATATCTCAGTAAAAGAGTTACAATCCTCTCGCAGAGCAAGAACCGTTGCCAGACCAAGACAAGTTGCGATGTATCTAGCCAAACAACTTACTTCTCGTTCTCTACCGGAGATAGGACGCAAGTTTGACAGAGATCACACAACAGTTATGCACGCAGTCAGAAAAGTTGAAGAACTTATAATTGAAGATGCAAGTTTAGCTGAAAATATTGAAGTTTTGAGAAGAACATTAGAAAACTAATCAAAATATAAAAAAAAATTGTTGAAGACTTATTTTTTAACTTCTGATTTTATTGATTTATGATAGAATGAAAGAAGAAAAAAAATAAGTCTTTTTTTAGGATAAAAATAATGAAATTTACAATAGAACGCGCACATTTTTTAAAATCTCTCAGCCATGTTCAGAGCATTGTTGAGAAGAGAAACACCATACCTGTTCTCTCTAACGTCAGAATCGAAGCAAAAGGTTCTACCATCAACTTCAAAGCAACAGATATGGATATAGAAATAACAGAAATTGTTGAGGCAACAGTTATTGAAGAAGGTGCAACTACTGCTCCGGCTCATATGCTCTATGACATTGTTAGAAAGCTATCAGACGGCTCTGATATTGAAATAACTTATCCAGATGAAAAAGGAGCACTAAGAATCGCTTCCGGACGTTCTAAATTTTCATTATCAACGATAGGTGTTGAAGACTTCCCTGTTATATCCGGAGATAATTTACCTATCAATTTTGAAATAAACAAAGACGAACTAAAAACTTTGATTGACAGAACACAATTTTCTGCCTCTGTAGAAGAAGCTCGTTACTATTTAAACGGATTATATGTTCATGCCAAAACAGAAGCCGACACAAATGTATTAAGAGTTGTTGCTACGGACGGACATAGACTTGCTTGTGCCGAATCACCATTACCGCAAGGCGCAGAAAAATTAGAAGGTGTCATCATTCCACGCAAATCAGTTTTGGAAATAAGAAAACTCTTAGATGATGCCACATCTGATACTGTATCTATGTCTTTATCCGAAAATAAAGTTAGAATTTCTTTTGAGGATATTACATTAACCTCAAAGTTAATTGACGGTACTTTTCCTGATTATGAACGAGTAATCCCAACAGAAAACAACAAAGTTTTAGAAGTTAACGTTAAAGAATTAGCTTCTGCCGTAGATCGTGTTTCTGTTGTTACAGAAAGAAACAGAGGTATTCGTTTGATCACAGACAAGAATCGTGTAACTATTGTTGCCGTTAATGCAGAATTGGGTAACGCAACTGAAGAGCTAGAAGCTGTATATGACAAAGAATCTATTGATACAGGATATAACTTCCGTTATCTTTTGGACATCCTTGCACAAATAAAAGGTGAAAAGGTTCGTTTCAGTTTATCAGGAAATACTGCTGCAACCGTAATCAACGATACAAGTGACGGCAGTGCAATTTATGTTTTAATGCCGATGAGAATCTAGGTGAATACAGCTATTTGTTTAGACAATTCAGAAAACAATGCTAAGGTTGGGCTCACACTAAAGCGCCTAACCTTAGTTAATTTCAGAAACTACAAATACCAAAGACTAAACTTTAATAAGCCTTTTATCGTTTTCAGCGGAGAAAACGGAAGCGGAAAAACAAATATTTTAGAAGCAATTTCCTTTCTATCTCAAGGTAGAGGATTGCGAAACGCTAAACTTTCTGATGTTAGAACTTTTGATTTTTTAGCAAACTCTCAATCCACACCCACATTCATCAACAATAACGGATGGGCGGTTTCTGCTTTATTTGAAAACTTTGGTGATGAATATTTAATCGGCACCACTGTTGAAACTTCCACAAAAGAAACCGATTATAACGAAACTAAAGAAACAGAACGCAGAATAATCCAAGTAAACAATCAAAAATTAAGTTCACAGAATGAACTTGCAAATTATACATCCTTTATTTGGGTTACACCTCAAATGGACAGATTATTTCAAACAAGCTCACAAAACAGACGTAGTTTTTTGGATAGAATCGTCTGCAGTTTTGACACAGAACATTCAAAGCGCCTATCGTCTTTTGACAATGTTTACCGACAATGGCTACAGCTATTAAAAAATAACAACATAAATAATAATTGGTTACTTTCTTTAGAAGAAAAAATAGCTTCCATCGGTGTTGCCATTGCTTGCAGCAGAAAAGAACAAATAAATAAATTAAATAATTTCATGGAAAAAAATCCTGACGATATTTTTCCCGAAGCTTATTTGCTTTTAGACGGAACAATAGAAAAAATGTTAGATGACAAACCGGCTATATACGTAGAAGATTTCTATAAAGAATCGCTATTTAATCAACGTCGTTCAATATTATATAATAATGCTTGTTCAGGAATCACAAAAACAGACTTAAAAGCTATATATAAAACAAAAAATGTTCCAGCGAATCTATGTTCTACAGGCGAACAAAAATCTTTATTGTTAAGTATAATTTTATCTCAAGCAAGATCTATCGTTAATCATAAAGGACTTACCCCTATTATGTTACTTGATGAAATTGCCGCTCATTTAGATGAATTCAAAAAAAATGCCTTTCTCAACAAAATATCTAATCTTAATACCCAATCTTTTTTAACAACTACAAATATATTTGAGTTTATGAGTATCAAAGATTGCACACAATTCTTTGAACTCAAAGATAACATTGTGAAAGAACACACATTTTGATAAAAAACTAAAATATGTTATTTAATTCTTGATTATATTTAAACCAGTCTATTTCTTATAAAATTAGAATTGTTCAAATTCGTGCTTCAAGTCTCGCTCAAACATAGAACGAATCGTTTTCTTAACATCTTCCTTTTCATATACAGCTTTATAAAGAGCTTGACATATAGGCATATTTATATTTTCTTTATCAGCAATATTTTTTACTGCTTTCAAAGTAAAATACCCCTCTGCTAACTTACCAAAATCTTCTCCTTTAGCAAACATTTCGCCAAACATTCTGTTATGACTGTGCTTAGAGAACAATGTAGCTTCATAATCACCTAAATGAGATAATCCATAAGCAGTCATATGATTACCCCCAAAATGCTTAATAAAACGACCAACCTCCACAGGAGCTCTTGCCATTAAAGCACCTTTTAGGCCATACCATTCCAAGCCGTCAAGAATACCAGCCGCAATACCTATTACATTTTTCAAGGCAGCTCCAACTTGGTTTCCTATAAAATCTGCCCCATAGTAAAAACGTATCAACTCGCTTTGCATTAACTTTATAACTTTGTCTTTTACATCATCTTCATCACTATCAATAACTGCACAAGAAGGAACCTTTTTCATATAATCTTGAACGTGTCCCGGGCCACCTAATGTTGCAATATGTATCGGAGCTGAAATTTCCTCCCTCATAACCGTGCTTAATATTTTTGCATTAGGTTCTTCTAAGCCCTTCATGGCTAAAATAAATGTTTTACCTTTTACATCATAACCATTTAATTCTTTAGCTAAAGAACGCAAATGCTGACATCCAATGGAGATAATAATATACTCACTATCAAGCACTTCTACAATTTTTTCGTGCAATGTCATATTATCCGTTAGAGACAGATACGGATTTTTACGTTTTTCCTTTAGTTCTATAAAATCAGGAGCATCCGGACGGCTATAAATTTTAACCTTATCCATTTTACAATAGTTTGCCATATACCAAGCTAAAAAAGTCCCCCAACGACCGCTGCCTATAACCGAAATTTCAGACATATAAACCTTCCCTATATTATATTAAAATTATAGATGTAACAATATGCTTAAATTTTGCTATTAGCAACAATCTTTATAAGAAAACTAACAGTTTCAAACCGACTTTAGCTTAAACAAACCTACAACTATTTTTTCTTTACTCTCTGACGACCTATTATTGCATTTATATAATCAAATTTTGCAAACAATCTATATACAACATCTAAACTTTGAGCCTCAGCATAAAAAACTTTATTTGCCAAACCTTTTATAGCTTCATCTATTTTTTTAAAAGCATCGTTATAGTCTTTATTAAAATTATTTTTAGCTTTTTTTTGAACCAAGTCGTGATAAGCTGCTATTACTTTTGCGGTTTCATCAGCAGAATTAGCATAACCTTTCCGCTCAAATTCATGCATAATTTGAGCTGTAGTCTGATAAAAACATTTATTTGTAAGAATACTCTTTTGCGTTTCGTTTTTACTGTCTATAATCATGCCAAATAACCAATTATCCGAATATACACACCTAATTTATATCACATATTTTTACCATTTTCAATATTTATTTATTAAAAAATAGTTTACTTTCTCAACAAACCCAAACATTAAAAAAAATATTGACTTATTAAACATTTAATCTTATAAGAAAATCCTAAACCGAGAAACAGCTCAATGCTGTTTTTAAATAAATAATAAATTAACCGGAGTAACACTTATGAAAAGAACATATCAACCAAGTAAATTGGTAAGAGCTCGTCGCCACGGTTTTCGTGCGCGTATGGCTACAGCTGGTGGTCGTAAAGTTTTATCTGCACGTCGTGCCAGAGGTCGTAAAAAACTTTCTGCTTAATTGGCTAGATGACAAAAATACTTACTTTCAAAAAAAGGAAAGATTTTCTTCGGGTCGCTCAAGGACAATATGTTGCAACACATAATATGGTTCTTCAAGCGACTCGTAGTTTATTTGATGATGACAATATAAGAGTTGGTTACACCGCAACAAAAAAAATCGGTAATGCGGTAATCAGAAGCAAAAGCAAAAGAAGGTTAAGAGCAATCGTTAGAGAAGTTTTAGAAAAAAACGCATTAAAACATATTGATTACATTTTTATCGCCAGAAAAGACACTGCTAATTGCGATTTTTTGGAGTTAAAACGTGATGTAATATATGCGTTAAAACGTATCAATAAGTTTTTTTTGAATGAGGACAAAAACAATGATACACCACTTAAAAAAACTTGCGACTAAAATTCATCAAAAAACAAAACATCTATTCATTTGTTTAATCATTTTTTACAAAAAAGTCATTTCTCCATTTCTCCCCAATGCGTGCAGATATACACCTACTTGTTCTGAATATATGATAGAAGCAATCAACACTCACGGGATATTAAAAGGTCTTTTTCTTGGCTGTAAAAGAATTTTAAGATGCCATCCATTTGGTAGTTCAGGTTATGACCCTGTCCCCAAAAACAAAGATACTGATTAAAATCCCTTAACGCTTTACAATAAAGCTTTTTTGTATTATAAGAAGCAAAACTTTAGTAAAAATACATTTAGGAGTTATGATATAAAATGAAAGATGAATTAAAATCTTTATCTTTGGCTGTTGTTTTGTCTTTTATCGCCATATATTGTGTAAATATGTTTTTTGGAGTAAACGTAAATACTGTTGAGCAAACTAAAATAGCACAAATAGAACAAGAACTTAATAAAATTTCCTCTCTACCGACAAATGACAACACTATAAATAAAGATACAAAAGATGTTGTGGTAGAAGAAAAAAGATTAGAAATAAACAATGCCTCTGTTGCTGGAAGCATACGCCTAAACGGCTCAAGATTTGATAATTTGTCTCTAAAAAAATATAATAAAGAATTAGAAAATGATAACAAAAAAATAGAAATCTTATCTCCTAATAAGACCCAAAATCCGTATTTTGCAGAATTTGGTTGGCTTTCTTTGGATAAAAATATTAAGCTTCCTCAACCTAATACAATGTGGGAAACCTCAAGCAACATCATAAACTCTAAAAATCCTGCCGTTCTTACTTGGAAAAATGACGAAGGCCTTAAGTTTATAAGAAAAATACAAATTGATGAAAATTATCTATTCACAATAACAGACACGATTGAGAATCTTACTGGCGAAGAAGTAGAAATATTCCCTTATGCTTTAATCAGCAGAGATATAAAGAATTTAAATACAACACGTTCTGTTGTCCATGAAGGAATGAGTGCCGTTATTGATGGAACACTTAAAGAATTAAAATATACTGATATTGATAACGGAGAAAGCAAATCCTTTGAAACAGAAGGCGGATGGGTTGGTTTTTCTGATCGCTATTGGTTCTCCGCTTTAATTACCCCTAAAGGCGAAAAAAGCAAGATTACATTAAAAAATAATACTGCGACAAATTATCAAATAGATTATTTAGGAAAACGCCTTGTTATATCTAATGGCGAAGCATCATCTTATACTTATAAATTATTTGCAGGAGCTAAAGAAATAAAACTTCTTGATAAATATACAAAAGAAGGTGGTATTCCTAAATTTGATTTGGCGGTTGATTTTGGCTGGTATTACTTTTTGACTAAGCCTTTTTTCTATATTCTTGACTTTCTTTATGGATTTTTAGGTAATATGGGGTGGGCTATATTGTTATTTGCAGCAATTTTAAGACTGTTAATGTTCCCTATTGCAAATAAATCCTTTGCTAATATGGCTAAGATGAAAGCTATTCAACCTAAGCTTAATGAGATAAAAGAAAAATATGGCGATAATCAAATGCTTATCCAACAAGCAACCATGGATTTATACAAAAAAGAAAAAATAAATCCGGCTTCAGGTTGCTTACCTATGCTGATACAAATCCCAGTGTTCTTTTCACTATATAAAGTATTAAACATTGCAATAGAGATAAGGCACGCTCCTTTTATCGGTTGGATAAAAGATTTATCTGCTCCAGACCCGTTAACATTATCTAAAATAATTCATCTGCCTCTACCCTCTTTTGTTGATATTGGTATCTGGCCGATGCTTATGGGAGTTACTATGTGGATTCAACAAAAACTTAATCCAGCTCCGATTAACAAAGATCAGGCTATGATGTTTACTTTGATGCCTATATTCTTTACTTTCATGCTTGGTCATTTTGCTTCAGGTCTTGTTATATATTGGACATTAAGTAACATATTATCTATTATTCAACAAAAGGCTATTATGGGAAAGAACGGAGTTTAATAATGTGTAATAATTTAGACGATAATAATATTGAACGTTTAAAAAAAGGACAGGAACTCTTTAACAAAAAATGTGATTTTGTTTTGAGTGTTGCATCATTAAAACAACTACCGCTTGATGACAGGGTTGAAATAGCCTTTGCCGGTCGTTCAAATGTTGGAAAATCAAGCCTTATAAACGCATTATTCGGACAAAGAAAACTGGCAAAAACATCATCTACCCCCGGAAGAACTCAGCAACTTAATTATTTTAACTTAGACAATAAAATTTATGTTGTTGATTTACCTGGATACGGTTTTGCGAAAGCGCCTAAAGATATTGTTAAAAATTGGCAAAATTTGATTAACACTTATTTAGTAGGCAGAGCAAATTTAAGAAGAGTTTTTGTTTTAATAGATTCAAGACACGGAATAAAAAAAATAGATGAAGAAATAATGAATATGCTTGATACCGCAGCGGTTACATATCAAATTGTTTTAACAAAAATTGATAAAATAAGTGAAAAAGAGCTTAATAGGATTATAGAAGATACAAAAAACAAGATTGCAGAACATACTGCAGCACATGTTGTTGTGTTAAAAACAAGCTCTGAAAAAAATCTTTATCTTGATGAACTAAAGGCAGAAGTTTCCGATTTATTAGAATAATTTTTCTATATCGCTTTGATTTAGCACTATAGGCAGTTTAATACTAAACTGCCTAATTTATTACCTAAATTTATGTAATAGCTGTTATTCCTCTGATATTTCCATCTCTTACTATTTGAACAACGTGAAGTTTTCTTCGCATTTCTTGCATAGTTTTTTCAACGTTTATATATGGTGTTTGCTCCATTATACATTTTATAAATGATTCATAAGCTGCCTCAGGACTTTCAGCGTGAATTGTTGCCATACAGTTATCGTGACCGGTACCCATAAGAGCCCAAATAGCTGCTGCATTTTTGTTTGAAATCTCACCACCTATAATCGCATCAGGAGTAATACGTTTAATCAAATCTATTGCATCAGCATCGCTCATTCCTTCGGTATCATTGTTTTTACTACCTTTTACACGAGATAAAACAATATGCACACGATTTGGATGAGGAACTTTCAATTCTCTTGTATCCTCAAGAGTTATAACTCTTTTATGTATATCTAAAAGTTGCAATAAATTATTTAAAAATGTTGTTTTACCGGTACCCGTTCCACCGCTAACAAGAATATGGTCACCTCTTCGCAATGCTAATAGTAAACGCTCATACGCATCTGTCGGGTCTTTTATATTTTTTAATGGATTTATCTCTTTTAATTCTTTTCCCTGCTCCAAACCATAATCACCGAATCCAAAAGCAATATCATCAGAATAAAGACGTATAGCCAATGCAATACCATCTTTATCTTCAAACCCATAACGAATATTTCTTCCTGCAACTCCGGTAAAACGATGCCCACCTGGAATATCTGTATAAACTGTAGGTATACCGTGATCAGGATCAAATTCTTGGTCATTAAGATTAGCTATTATATAAAGCAAATTAGTTAAGTATTCTTTGGTTAATTTAGGATCTTTATAACTAACCCACGGAAAAGCACGTTTTCCACGCAAACGTAACCATATTTCTCCAGGCTGATTTATAGCTACCTCTTCTATATTCTCTTGATTATACCAATATGACAGAGGCCTTAAAACAGAATTTAATACTTTATCGTCGTGCTTTGCCA
This sequence comes from Alphaproteobacteria bacterium, assembly GCA_017557925.1. Classification (GTDB taxonomy): domain Bacteria; phylum Pseudomonadota; class Alphaproteobacteria; order RF32; family CAG-239; genus CAG-267. The sequence goes on from JAFYWO010000032.1 coordinate 8,887, forward strand.
TATTACCCCTCTTTATAAATTAGTATTCCAAATGTTAACATTTTCTCATTATCCCTCTGATGTAACACCATTTAGAATAAGTCAATTTCGCCATCGCTATCTTCTTCATCTTCTTCAGGCACACTTATAGCAGAACCATCTGCAGACGGAGGAGGTAAAGCTCTTACTTGTTGGCGTCTTTGTTGATTTTGTGTCTGTTCTTCCGGAACAA
>JAFYWO010000001.1 GCA_017557925.1 Alphaproteobacteria bacterium
CAAAAGCTGTAGATATGATGCAGATGATATTATACTTAGAAAATATATAAAAAACGATATAACTGAAATTGATTTTAATGATAGAGATTATGTATATCATATTTCTACACTTATTAATTCATTTTATTCTACAAGAATGGGAGCTGACCGACTATATGCTACAGCTATGAAAATTGCTAATAATGGTATGTTTATTAATAAAATTATGTGTAAAGAAAAGGTTTTATCAAATGGTGAACTAGATTTAATTCAAGATAGATTGTGTGAAAAAATAAAATTGAGGGCTACTGAAAGAGGTGAAGCAGATAGAGAGTTTCGTTCATATTCTTTCGTCACTAAATTTTTATCAATTCATAGTTTATATACATCTAAAAATAATATTTCCTCATTTCCAATATATGATGGGCAAGTAGTTACTGTTATAAAAACTTATAAACTAAATGAACTTCAAGGATTAGAAAAATTTATAAAGCTATATTATAAATCAGGAATAATTCCTAATCATATTAAAAATAAATATGATAACTTAAACGCATATTTTAATAATACAATCAAAGGAAAAGATCGAAAAATACGAAATTTAATACTAGAAAATTATGGGATTTTTTATAAACTTATGGAAATATTATCACTAACAACTCAGTTGGATTTTAAAAAGTTAGATCAATTTTTTTGGAAATTAGGTGACAAAATTCAAAAAGAAATCAAACAACAACAACAACTCAACAAAAAAGGTTGATATTCTCTGATATCAACCTTCTTTCGTTTTAAGCTCTCTTGCTTCTTTTTATTTGGTATAACCTTATGCTTATATAAACCATTATTATGCAGTTCATAAGCACCGACATCAAATGGCTTTAAGCTTTGATGTTTTTTCTTCTTTATATGCTTTTTCATCAATTTTACTCCTAATTTATATCAATTTTGATAATAAAACATTATTACGACAAATAATGACACAGGCTTATGCTAATATCATAATCAGCAACAATAGGAGCATACACAATGACAAGATATGAAGCAAATAAAAAAATTTTAGAAATATTATTAAAATATATAGAAAATAATCCGGAGCAACGATTTATTCAAATTTTATGGAATCTTGACCTCATTAACATTGGTAATTCAGAGCTGATTGAAGATAGATATAACGAAGAATCAGAAACAACCCTAAATAAATTAAAGATATTATAATTTTAATGTATTATATATAAGTAAGCTAGCTATTTGATTTTTGTTTCTTTTAGCATACCCTAAAATTATATCCATAACACAATACTTTTACATAAAATCTATTTTGTTATTTGACTAATTGATGTATATTAGGATATAATGAGATATGTTTGGAGATAAATAATATGTCTATAAAAGTTTTTTTCATATCTTTAATAATTATGCTTATTGGATGTGGTATGATTGTTATGGAATATGATGGTGAATTGTTTGATATTCCTATTATTTTTATAGTATTTGTAATTGCAGCTATTGGTTTTTATATTAGTTTTGGTGGTTGGATAGGCGTTAGTATACCTGGTATCCGTGTAATAATACCTATGGTCTTGTGTTTTGTTTTTGGGATTAATATTGAATATATTCATGATTTATATTATATGGTGTTGTTATTTTGTATACTTCCAGCAATTTTAATAATGAATTTTATTATACATAAAGAAGAAAAATCTCAAGAGATACAAAAAATTAAAAAAAATTTGCAAAAGTATATAGGGGAACAGTTTGAGAGTCTTTTAGTTAAATATGAACACACTGTTTGTAAAAATAATTATAGTAATTGGTATAAAGAAAGAGATTGTTTTTTAGATAATTTTGTTATCAAAGAAAAATTATCTTATCACCATATAAACACCTTAGGGATTGATATTGAGGCTATATTTGATAACCATTGGAATGAACTGATAGAAGAACGTTCTGACGTTTTTAACAACTCAAAAGAATAAAAACACAATAGAAAATAAGGCATAAAAAAAAGCCTTGTTTCAAAGGCTGGGGAGAGAAATGGAGCAGGCGACGGGAGCCTTTTCCATCAATACAATATCACATTGATATTACTAGGATTTATTAGTAAAAAAATTAAGTTTTCTCTAATCTCACCAGTAATTTGTGTCACATTATACTGTCACAATTTCTAATGTCAAGGGATAGTTATTCTCCCCTGTTTTGTATTAATTTTAGACTACTAAATAAAGCAGAATATGGATAGCCTCTATTTTTTATACTCTATTAAGTCCAGAACTTGCTAATTCTTATAAATAGTTAAAGGAACATTTAGAGGAATTTACTATGATTTATGGCTATTGTAGAATTTCTACGAATCATCAAACAATTTTGAATCAAAGGCACGAAATACAAGTTTTTGCAGAGAAAAATAACCTAAAAATTGATAAATGGCACGATGAGATTATATCATCACGCAAGCCATTAAATGAGAGAAAATTAGGAAAATTACTTAAAAAGCTAAAAAAAGACGACATTTTAATTGCAACAGAGCTATCAAGGCTTGGTAGAAATTTGCTAGAAGTGATGTCTATTTTACAATTTGCTCTTGAAAAAGAATGTCAGGTGTGGACATTAAAAGAGAATTACAGATTAGGTTCTGATATTTCATCAAAGGTTTTAGCTTTTGCATTTTCTCTTGCAAGTGAAATAGAACGCCAGCTTATATCTGACAGAACTAAAAATTCATTACAGAGAATTAAAGATGAAGGTAAGCATTTAGGCAGACCTTTTGGATTTACTTATAATAAGCTTGAAAAGAAACATCATAAGATAAAGGAATTACTGGATAAAAATGTATCAAAAGCTGAAATTGCGAGAATTATGGGATGCACATGGCAGACCTTGCATAGATATATAAATAGACATATTATGAATGACAAGTAATACTATTAAACCAACATTTTAGGCTTAATTTTGTATCAAAAATAGACTCTCTACATATATCACCGTCTATATTACAGATTATATTTCCGTAAATAATAAATACAAGATTTATAAAAATCAACCTAAAAAGCAATATTTTATCAAGTATATTCAAGCATTAGAAAAGCCTCTAAATTCAGATGGTTACCTCTGTTGCCTAAACGGTGATATATGGATATTAAAACCTTTGATAATGTATCATCTTTATTAAAAGATGATTTAACCGTTGAGATAAAGAAGAATGCAAAGCTTTCAATAGCTTCTGCATATTTTTCTATATATGCATTTGCAGAATTAAAGAAGCAATTAGAGAACATTGAAGAACTTCGCTTTATTTTTACATCACCTACTTTTATTACCGAAAAGACACCAAAGGAAAAGAGAGAGTTTTATATACCAAGACTGGCTCGCGAAAAGAGCATCTATGGAACAGAATTTGAAGTAAAACTTCGTAATGAACTAACGCAAAAAGCTATTGCAAAAGAATGTGCTGAATGGATTAAAAATAAAGTTCGCTTCAAATCTAACAAAACAGGACACACAATTCCAGGTCTTATTAATGTTGAAAACGAAGACAATACAAGCTGTGCTTATTATCCTGTAAATGGCTTCACAACGGTTGATTTAGGTTGTGAAAAAGGAAATAACTGTTTTTGTATCATCAATAAATTTGAAGCACCTATGAGTAAGGGATATCTTCAACACTTTAATGAACTTTGGACTGATAAAGAGCAATTACAAGATGTAATAGAAGAAATTATTGAAAGTATCAGCTCGGTTTATAATGAAAATTCACCGGAATTCGTTTATTTCTTTACACTTTTTAACATTTTCAATGAATTTTTGGATGATATTAACGAAGATGTTTTGCCAAACACAGCTACCGGATTTAAGGAAAGTGCTATTTGGAACAAACTTTATAACTTCCAAAAGGATGCTTGTCTTGCCATTATTAATAAGCTGGAAAAATACAATGGCTGTATTTTAGCTGATAGTGTTGGTCTTGGTAAAACATTTACAGCAATTTCAGTTATCAAATATTATGAAAACCGTAATAAAAACGTTTTAGTGCTATGTCCTAAAAAGTTAAGTGATAACTGGACAACCTATAAAGAAAACTATGTAAATAACCCGATTGCATCGGACAGACTTCGTTATGATGTGCTTTATCATACAGATTTATCTCGTGTAAGAGGAAAATCAAATGGTCTTGATTTGGGTAAAATCAATTGGAGCAATTATGATTTAGTAGTTATTGATGAAAGTCATAACTTCCGCAACGGTGGTCAATCATATTTGGACAATGAAGGTGAACAGAAAGACAATCGCTATAATATATTACTCAACAGAGTTATCAAAAAAGGTGTAAGAACCAAAGTTTTGATGCTTTCTGCAACACCGGTAAACAATCAATTTATAGATTTGAAAAACCAACTTGCCCTTGCTTATGAAGGAAATGCAAAGCAATTAAACGAAAAACTGGGCGAAGGCAAAAATGTAGAACAAATATTTAGAGAAGCTCAAAGAAGCTATAATCATTGGAACCAACTACCGGTAGAAGAAAGAACAGCAAGTCGTTTGCTTAATATGTTAAGTTTTGATTTCTTTGATTTGCTTGATAGTGTAACTATTGCTCGTTCTCGTAAACATATTGAAAAATATTATAATACCTCGGATATTGGCAAATTCCCTGATAGATTATTACCAATTAATCACCGTCCGCAATTAAGTTTAAAAGCAGGAACAATATCCTATAAAGAAATTTTTGCAGATTTGCTTCAATTAACCTTATGTGTTTACACTCCATCAACTTACATCCATGAAAGTAAACGTGATGAATATGAAGAAAAATACGGAAGTGATGTAAGTCACGGCGTATTCTTCAAGCAAGCTGACCGTGAACAAGGTATTCGTCGTTTGATGAGCATTAACCTTATGAAACGTATGGAAAGTTCGGTTTATTCGTTTAATCAAACATTAGCTCGCATAATTGAACGCATCAATAGAACTATTGAAAACATTGAACTTTTTGAAAAGAAAAAGAACAATTATGAGCTAATCAATGATTTTAGCGAATTTGAAGACTTTGATGACGATTATGATGTTTCAACCGGAAGCAAGATAAGCATATCCTTAAAAGATATGGATTACAAATCTTGGAAACAGGATTTAAGAGCAGATGCTCAGATTTTGGAGCATTTATATAAAGAAACAAGCTCTATCGGGGTTGAAGATGACTTTAAGCTACAAACCTTAAAAGAGCAAATTAAGAAAAAGATTGAACGTCCAATCAATTATAACAACAAGAAAATTATAATCTTTACAGCCTTTGCCGATACTGCAAACTACTTATATGACAATATTTCAAAATATGTAAAAAATAACTTCGGTTTAGATACTGCCGTAATTAGTGGTTCAGTTGAAGGTAAAAGCACCATTGCTAAATTACCACAAGATATGAATACTGTTTTGACTTGTTTTTCCCCTATTTCAAAAGAAAAACATCTATTATTGCCTGATACACCTGCAAACATTGATATTTTGATTGCGACAGATTGTATCTCCGAAGGTCAAAACTTACAAGATTGCGACTACTTGATAAACTATGACATCCATTGGAATCCAGTAAGAATAATCCAACGTTTCGGACGTATTGACCGTATTGGAAGCAGAAACTCTGTCATTCAGCTTGTAAACTTCTGGGCTCCGGTAGAATTAGATGAATATATTAAGTTAAAAGCTCGTGTTGAAGGTAGAATGAAAGCTGTGACTATAACAGCAGGCGGTAATAATAATGTTATCAATCCGGAAGATGACCCAGATTTATCATATCGTAAGCAACAGCTTGAAAAGTTGCAAACAGAAGTAGTTGATATAGAAGAAATGGGTTCAAGCATATCCATTATGGATTTGGGCTTAAATGAGTTCCGTTTGGATTTGTTGGAATATATTAAAGAAAATCCTGATGTAGAAAAGAACCCGACCGGTATGAATGCTGTTGTAAAAGCAACACCAGATATGCCTGCCGGTGTAATTTATATCTTAAAGAACATCAATAAAGACACCAACATCAATGATATGAACCGTTTGCATCCGTTTTATATGGTTTATATCAAAGAAGATGGTGATATTGTCTGCAATCACTTACAACCCAAAGAATTGCTTGATAAATTGCGTTTGGCTTGTAAAGGAAAGCCGGAAGTTGATAAAGAAACCTGTGCGTTTTTTAATAAAAAGACCAAAGACGGTAAAGATATGAAGCAATATTCAAATCTTTTGAGCCAAGCAATCAATTCTATTATTGAAGTAAAAGAAGAAAGTGATGTAGATAGTCTGTTCTCTGATGGTGGTACATCTGCTTTGGTTAATGAAATAAGCGGATTAAATGATTTTGAACTAATCTGTTTCCTTGTGGTGGAAGGAGCAAACAAATGCTAAACCTACAAAAAGAAACCGAAGTAAACAAAATGGTTGCTAAAAACAAATTTTATGAAAAAGCTAACATTAGCAACACCTTAAAAGAAAGCTTTGTAAATGATATTGAAAAGATTACTTGGGCAAACAAACTTGCACCA
>JAFYWO010000002.1 GCA_017557925.1 Alphaproteobacteria bacterium
ATACTTTTTAGTTCTGTTCCTTCTTTTAGCGGACTTTTACATTCAAGCGCAGCAGTTGCAAAAAGCAACTTATTTATCATTATACCTTTACTGCCTTCTGAGGTATTTTCCGTAATATATATAACAGAATTGTCATATATATCGTCGCTATCTTGTCCTATATATACAAGGAGCTTTCCCATAAGACTTGAATTATTTTCTTTTTCAGATAGCTTTTTATTCATTGTTAACTGTGGCTTTCATATAAAAGATTGTTTACTTTTAGGTTTTATGGTAATATATTTCCTCATATCTTAATATTATTTTAAGTCAATAGTAAAATATGATGAAAAAGGTTATTTTTTATATAGTTGCTATTTTTTTTGTTTTCAACTCTCTTTGTGCTTTTGCTGATGAAGGGGGAAAGACGGTTTTTAATAAAACAAAAACAAATTATATGGTGAAAAACTATAGTCAACCGGATACAGACACCAAAAATAAAGAATCTATTTTAAAAAGTAACAACTCTTTTGCAACCTTTCTTATTTTACCTTATTTGATTGACAGACTTTATCCTGAAGATGAAATATACGAAGATGATGTTACTTACTTTTTAAGTCAGGTATATCCTAAAACGGATATAAAAAAATTAGATTATTTAGCAGATGTTTTCAGGGCCTTTGTTATTTCTAAAAGAGAATATAAAAAATTGATACAAGTTTTTAAGCAACGCCTTAAAGCAAAAGAGTTTACCCCTAAAGATGCGCCGATTGTTGCAAAAGACGGTGAATTCTTATCTTATCAAGATGAATTTAATAAAACTTCTGTCGGTGATGAATATAATGTTTCCAACAACTTACATAAATATATAGAATATGCAAGCGGAGAATTGGGAAATCCTGTAAGAAGACGAGATAAAAACTTTATTGAATCCCCAGATGTTGATGAATTGGTTTTGGCAATTTTGGAGTTTGATATAAGAGGAATTGTAAATGCTATTTCTAAAATGCCTAAATTTAATGATGGCTCGGCTGAAAAACCTTTTGTAGGAAAAAATGATTTAAGAGCCAGAATTTTGTTGGATACTTATAAATTGGGACAAGCAAAAAAAGTCTATGGAGTTATTGAAATAAATATACCTAAAGGGTTTTACATAAACGGCAATTTTGTTGATGAAAGCAAAAAGCCCTACTTTGTTTTGAAAGAAAATAAAGATGTGGCAAATAACATTAAAAGTTATCATTTTTATCAACCTATGGCTATCGGGGTGGAAAAAGACGGAATATCTAAAAGAGTCTTAGCCGGTGTCAGTCTTTTTCCTTTTGAGGTTGAAAGAGCAAACATTGATAAAGATATGTATATCGGAGGTGATTTTTATTTTGAACTTTGTAATGCAAAAGGTATGTGTGAGCCTTATAAGACAGAACACGGTATTTGGCTTAGAAGTTCTCAAGATGACGCCCATTCCATTTACTATAACTATGTAACTCAGGCTCATACACATATTCCCAATACAAAGATTAAAGAAGCTAAACTTCAAGATATATACTATGATAAAAAAAACAAAAAACTTGATGTTGTGATTGAAACCGATAAAAAGTTTAGCAATGTTGCCGTTATGGTTGAAGATGCAAATAAAACAAGTTTTATAAATCCAAGATACCAAATTCGTGATAATTTTATTGTCGCAAGTTTTGATGTTAATTTAGATAATGAAGATGTAAAAATTGATGAGGTAGGAGTTAGTGCCTCTTTTGATGATAATAAAGCCTTTAGAACAAAAAGTAATGTTGTTGAAGATGATAAATTCAGATTTATTAAAATCAGTTATTCTTTTAATAGTTTGTTTTGGTTGGGGCTTTTATTAAATTTATTGCCAGGTGTTTTTTATTTGATTATAAGGAATATCAGTTTAATTAGCGATAATACTGATGGTATTAAGGTATATTTCAGATTTGTATTTAATTTTGTTTTTGTGGCGATTTTGTTTGGTTTAGTAAATTTATTGTTTGGAATAAATAAGGGAATTATATACTTTTTCTTATTGGCTGTTATGATTGAAACATCTTTTATTATGCAATATTTAGGATATATGAATTTTTTATTATTCAGACCTTTTAAGAAGCTCTTAAAAAATGGTGCTGTATTAGGCGGATTTGCCGGAGTTGTTTTGTTCGGATTACCTTATATCGGAGTTGATTTATTTGGTATAATTTGGCAAACAAGTGATATTGCTTATAGAACAGAATTATTTTCGGGATTTGTTTTAGGATTTATTGCACCTTCTTTTGTGGGAATATTGTTAAGATTAAAAGGTATAAAAACCAACTTAAATCTGAAAGCTTTTAATATGTTGTATAGTTTGGTTTATGTTTTGATTTGTCTTTGGTTTATATTTGTAAATTATGGGATATTGTGTCTTGTAATAACTTTGTTATGCCTTGTCGGATTAGTCAATATTTGGTATAATTACCCTATTTATGTCGGCAATCTTATTAAAGGAGATATTAAAACAGATTTTTACCGACAATTATTTTTGAAAACACAATATAAAACTCTTTTGATATTAAGCTTAATTTATTGTATTTTATGTTTTGGTATAAAATTAGGACAAAAACAGAAAGATTATATATTTGATGAAGTAAAAGTTAATAAAGTTATTGAAGATACCGTAAAAGACAGAGGGGCTATTCTTGTCGGTGTTGTTTCTAAATGGTCAATTAAATATTTATTAGACAGAGTTATATTGCAAAAACACGAAAATTTGGGTTTAGATATACTTTTTGTTGATGCTTTTAATGAAATAAAAAGCGCAAAGTATTGGCAAGACAGATATGATAAGCAAACAATACCTTTGTATGTTTTATTTACAAACAGGCATAAAAACGGATTGGTTTTGCCTGATAGTATAGGAGATATCAACTTTTTTAAGGCTATAAAAAATCTTTAAGAGAAAGGAGCTTATATGAATAATATTTTGCCTCACCAAGGACTTAGGAGTGTTGTTGCTATTATTGGTGACACAAACTCCGGAAAATCTTTATTGATTAATAAATTAACAGGGCAAGATGTATCTATTGTATCAGACGTTAAGGGGACTACAACAGATGCTGTGTCTAAAGGATATGAACTTATCGGTTTTGGTGCAATCAGTTTTTATGATACTGCAGGATTTAATGATGACAGTGAGCTGGGACAAAAAAGAGTAAAAGCTACTAAAAAAGTAATTTACAAGTCTGATTTGGTTTTGGTTGTAGTCGGTAAAGATGGTTTAAGTAATGAATTAAAAAAAGAAATTGATGAATTAAAGCAAAAAGATATTCCGTATATTATGGTCTATAATTTTATGGACGAGATAGAGTATAAAAAAGAAACTGACGGAATTATGATTTCTGCTAAAACCGGAGAGAATATTGAACTTTTAAGAGATGAAATTATTAAAAAACTTAAAAATATTGTTGTTGAACCGCCACTTATTGCCGATAAAATTTCTCAAGGTGATGTTGTGGTTTTAGTTACCCCTATTGATGAAGCTGCTCCTAAAGGCAGATTGATTATGCCTCAAGTTCAAACAATAAGAGAAGTGTTGGATAGTAATGGTATTGCTATTATTACCAAAGAAAATAAAATAGATGAAACCTTAAAAAAATTAAAAGATAAACCTTCTTTTGTAATTACGGATTCACAGGTTGTAAAAAAAGTTTCAGAAACGGTTGATGAAGATATTAAACTAACAACTTTTTCTACTTTATTTGCAAGATATAAAGGAGATTTCAAAGTATTATATGAAGGTGCAAATAAACTTGATGATTTAAAAGACGGTGACAAAATTTTAATAGCCGAAGGATGCGCTCACAGAGTTACTTGTAATGATATAGGACGAGTAAAGATTCCTAATATGATAAGGAATTATTCTAAGAAGGAATTAGTATTTGATGTTGTTTCGGGAGCTGATTTTAAGGATAATTTAGATGAGTATGCGCTGGTTATTCATTGTGGTGGATGTATGCTTAATCGTATGGAAATTATAAGGCGTATTCACGAATGTGTAAGAGCAAAAACAAAGATTACCAACTACGGAATGTTGATAAGTAAAATTCAGGGAGTTTTTGATAGAGTTGTCAAAGATTTGATATAAAAAAGTAAAGGGCGGAATAATCGCCCTATTTTATTATTTTTTGCTTTCGTATTTTACTTTTTGTTTAATGATAAGAGTTATTTTTTCTCGGTCTTCTTTTTTCATGGCATACAATGGGATAGAAAACGGAGTAAATATGTTATTTTTACACATTTTTTGCATAAATGTAAGTTTATGAGTAACACCCTCTTTTACAATAAGCGCTATAGCGTATTGAGGATACAATAAATAATAAGATACTACTTCTTTTGCAACGGATATATCTTCCCATTTCAGCAGTTCATTATGGTCTATGATTAATCCTTTGTCTGTTACAAGCGCCAATCGTTGAGGATAAATATATACCAATAAAGTCCCAAGTGTTGCAAAAATTGATAGAATAAGAACCACCGTTACACCTATTTTTAAATTTATTATACCTAAGTGTTGGCAGTAGATAAGTTTTAAAGAAATAAAAACCAAAAATATATTAAATACTAAAAATTGTTTCAGTTTTTCAATATCATAATAAAAAGTTTCTTCCTTAAGTTCAAAAACATCTTTTGCGTTTTTTTTATTTTTAGTATTGATTGATTTTTGTGATACGGATTTTTTGCTTTTAGCTTTACTTGGTTTTGGAGATACAGATTTTTTCGTGGTCATCTTGAAGGTCCTTTCGTTCTTGTATGGCATAGTGTATAGTTTGAAATTTAAGATATAGTTAATTATTTATTGGGAGTGATTATAAAAAATACTTGAAAAAAGTACTATATTTGTTATGTTCTTTGTGATGTAAAACTAAAGGAGTAAAAAAATGAAAAAAATGTATTTTTTATTGACGGCATTGTTAATTTCGTTTAATGCAAATGCTTTGGACTTAACAACAATGGCTGTTAAAGTAAGCAGTGATGTTAATAAAACAACACAGGCTCTTGAGAATAAAAAAGCAGAACATAAAGCTAAAAAAGAAGAATACAAGGCAAAATCTAAAGCTAAAAAAGAAGAAATAAAAAATAAAATAAATGATAAGAAGAATGAAGCAAAAGCTTCTAAAAAAGAAGTTGAAGATTCTGTAAATAACCTGAAAGATGTTTTAGTTCTTTAAGCTTAAGACTGTAGTATTTTAGTATTTATAACCTAAAGGCTTTCGTTGTTGAAAGCCTTTTGTTGTTACTCCTTTTTTGGGTATAATAAAAAAATGAGGTTTACAAGAAAAGTTATAAAAAATATATTAGAGTAAATCTGACTATGTATTTAAGGAATTTTAATGTATAAACTGTTTGTAAATTTGATAAGTTTAGGGCTTTTTGCCTTAATTTTATTGATTGCCGGTGTGTTCTTTTGGTTTAGAGTAAACGGGTTTGATATACCTGATTATTCTAAGTTGGCAACATACGAACCCCCTGTTACAACCCGTTTATACGCAGGTGATGGTCAGGTTATGATGGAGTATGCGGTTGAAAAACGTATTTTTGTGCCGGAATCTAAAATTCCTCCAAGAGTTAAACAAGCTTTTATTGCTGCAGAAGATAAACATTTTTATTCTCATCCCGGTATTGATTTTTTAGGCATTGCAAGAGCTATTCTTACAAACGTAAAGAATTATGCTGAAGGTAAACGCTTTGTTGGAGCATCTACAATCACCCAGCAAGTGGCAAAAAACTTTTTATTAAGTTCCGAACGCTCTTTAACTAGAAAATTAAAAGAAGCAATTTTGGCTTATCGTATGAGTAAAGCTTATTCTAAAGAACACGTTTTGGAGCTTTATCTTAATGAAATCTATCTTGGCAACAGAGCTTTCGGTGTGGCTGCGGCAAGTCTTAATTATTTCAACAAGTCTTTAGATGAACTTGAATTAGAAGAAATTGCATATTTGGCGGCCCTACCTAAAGGTCCTAATAATTATAATCCGACAAAACGTTATGATGCAGCAGTTGCTAGACGTAATTGGGTTATAGAACGTATGAAAGAAGATGGTTATGTAACCGATGAAGAAGCAAATATTGCTAAATCTAAGCCATTAAAAGTTATTGAGAAGAGTTATGGTTATTTGAAAGATAGCGAATATTTCAGTGATGAAGTAAGAAGAGTTTTGGCTAAAAACTTAGGAGAAGATGCAGTTTTTGAAGGCGGTTTAATGGTTAGAACAACCGTTGATCCGGAACTTCAGGCTTTAGCAACAAAGAGTTTTAAAAACGGTCTTATCCAATATGACAGACGTCACGGATACAGAAATTTAGGACTAAAAATTGATTTAACCGGTAACTATAAAGAAGAATTAAAAAAAGTTGATTTACCTAAAGGTGCAATAGACAGTTGGAAAAAAAGCGTTGTATTAAATGTAAGCAATAATGAAGCCTTGGTTGAAAATATTGATGGTAAACAAGGAAAAATAAGCTTAAAATCATTACTTTGGGCCGGAAAAACATTAAAAGACCAAAGAATAAGCAATGCACCTAAAAAAGTCAGTGATGTGTTGGAAAAAGGTGATGTAATTTATACAGAAGAAATAAAAGAAAGTATCTTTGAGTTACGTCAAGTGCCTGATGTTGAAGGTGCTATGATTGTTATGAGTCCTCATAACGGCAAAATTTTAGCAATGGTTGGCGGTTTTTCTTTTAATAAATCACAGTTTAACAGAGCAACACAAGCTTATCGTCAAACTGGTTCTACATTTAAGCCTTTTGTATATGCAGCAGCTCTTGAGTTGGGATACTCTCCTACCGATTTGATTTTGGATGCTCCTTTTGTACTTGACCAAGGTGTTGGGCTACCTTTGTGGAAACCATCAAATTATTCCAAAGGATTTTCAGGCTTAACAACTCTTCGTCAAGGAATAGAAAAATCAAAAAACTTAATGACTGTTCGCTTGGCTCAAGATATTGGTATGGATAAGGTTTCAGAAATAGCTAAAAGATTAGGCGTTATGGATAATTTGCCTCAACTTTTATCTATGTCTTTGGGAGCTGCAGATACAAGACTTATTGATATGGCTACGGCTTATAGTGTTTTTGTTAACGGAGGTATGCGAGTTACTCCTTATTTGATTGAACAAATTCAAGACAGATACGGAAAGAGTCTATATAAAAACGCTGACAGTAAGTGTTTAGGATGTAAGGTAAATAATTTTGATGAAAAAGCAGAAGTTCCTACAATTGAAGATACAAGAGAAAGAGTTTTAGACGAATTGACAGCTTATCAAATGGTGTCTATTATGCAGGGTGTTGCTGTTAGAGGAACTGGTGCAAGACTTGCTTCTTTGAATAAAAATTTAGCAGGAAAGACCGGCACAACCAATGAAAATAAAGATGCTTGGTTTATGGGGTTTTCTCCTGATCTGGTGGTTGGTATTTATGTTGGATTTGATGAGCCCAGAACTTTAGGTAAAGTAGAAACAGGTGCTAACGCTGCGTTGCCTATCTTTTATGACTTTATGAAGGAAGCGCTTAAAGATAAACCTAATCTTGAGTTTAGAGTACCTAAGGGGATAAAATTTGTCAGAGTTAATCCTAAAACAGGAAAACCGGCAAGTCTTGATGATGAGGTTGTAATTATTGAAGCCTTAAAACCTGATTTTGAATTTAATAATAATCAGCGTGTGATTGGTGATGATGGAACTCCAATGCTTGAAAGCAATGAAGATAATGATTTTGAGTTGGGTAATGAATATTAGTTTGTTATATATTCAGCGCTTATTATAAAATTATCTCTCTTTTTGGTAAACAAGCTGATTTATCGGGTATGAAGTTTTGTTTGCATATTTTTTTA
>JAFYWO010000033.1 GCA_017557925.1 Alphaproteobacteria bacterium
GGTTTGGTGGTAGCGACTGTCAATCTAAACTCGCTCGTGAGTTTGCTGAAAATGCTAACACTACTGTTTATTTTGCTTTTGACAGTTCAGCTTTATCTGCTGAAGCAGTTTCTGCTTTAGACACTCAAGTTGAATGGTTAAAGAAAAACAAAAAAGTAAGTATTGTTATTCAAGGTTACTGCGATAAAAGAGGTACTGCTGAATACAACTTAGCTTTGGGTGAACGTCGTGCTGAAGCTGTTAAGCAATATTTGATTTCTCAAGGTATTTGCGCTTCAAGAGTAGCAACTGTTTCTTATGGTAAAGAATATGCTTTCCCTGGTGATACAGAAGAAGCATACGCAAAGAGCCGTAGAGGTGTTACTGTTGTAGAATTAAGCAAATAGTTTGATTTTACAAAATTGATAAAAAACGTATTCGCAAGAATACGTTTTTTTTGTTGAGTTATAAAATATATGGCTTATAGTTTGTTTTAGGTTTTAGGTTTTTATTTGAGGAAAATTATGAATAGAAATAGCTTAATGTTTTTTTGCGGAGTTGTTGCTTGTTTTTCTTTTTCTGCAAGAGCTAACGATTCTTTTTTAAGAGAAGAAGTTAACAAACTCAAAGAAGATATTGTTATTATGCAACGAAAGCTTTATCACGAAAAAAATGATACAACAATGCCTGATGCTTCCGTATCAAATTTTCAAATCAAATTGGGCGATTACGATCAGCTTATGCGAGATATAAACGGTAAGGTAGAAAATATAGAATACCGTTTGACTTTGTTAGAAAAAAAATTAGAAGGTTTTGATAAAGATATTGAACTCCGTTTTGAACAATTTAAAAAACATTTATCTACCGGAGATAAATACGTTAGCAAACCAGTTGAAAAAAAGGTTGAAAAAGCCCCGACAGGAACATCTCCTATTGAACTTTACAATAATGCAAGAATCTTGTTAGACAGCAATAAATACAGCGAAGCTGAAAACAAGTTTTCACAATTTCTAGCAACTTTCCCTAAAGATAATTTAGCTGGAAATGCACAATATTGGCTTGGGGAGGTATACTATAAACAACAAGATTTTGCCAAAGCTGCGATTGCTTTTTATGATGGATACAACAATTATCCCGGTGGAGCAAAAGCGCCTGACTGCCTATTAAAATTAGGTCTTTCAATGAAGGCGTTGGGCAAAAAAGATGAGGCTTGCAAAACTTTTATAGAGATTCCACTCAGTTATGAAAAAGCTAATCCGGGAATTTCAGAACGAGCTAAAAAAGAAGCGAAGGAATTAGGGTGCAAGTAGTTAAAGATTTTTTTGAAAACAATAATATTCATAGCAAAAAAATAGCTGTCGGAGTATCCGGTGGAGCAGATTCTCTTGCACTTGTTTTAATGTTAAAAGAAGAATTAAAAGACACTCAAATCATAGCTCTAACAGTTGACCACGGACTAAGACCTACTTCCAAAGATGAAGCTCTTTATGTAAAAAAAATAATGGATGATTATGAAATTGAACATCACATTCTATCTTGGGAAGGAGATAAACCCAAAATCGGCATTGAAGAACAAGCACGCATTGCAAGATATAACTTATTGACTGAATGGTGTAAAACAAATGACGTAAACTATTTATGTATTGCACATCATATTTTAGACCAAGCAGAAACTTTTTTAATGAGATTAGAAAGAGGAAGCGGTGTATTTGGTTTATCTTCAATGAAAGAAATATCCGACCGTAACGGCATTTTTATTCTTCGCCCTCTTTTAAAATATAATCCTTGTTATATGAAAGATTATCTTAAAAATAAAAATATCAGTTGGGTTAATGACGAATCTAATGATTGTGATGATTTTTTAAGAGTAAGGATGCGTAAATTCTTGCCTATTTTAGACAGTAAAACCGGTATAAGCGCAGAAAGAATCTATAAAGCTGTTGAGAATCTACAAAGAACAAGAAGTTTTTTAGAATACAGCGTTAATTTAACTATAGAAAATCATACCGTCTGCTGGAATAATATCGCTTACTCTTTTGATTATAGCAAATTTTTACTATGGCATAACGAGGTTTCCTTTCACTTAATCGGAAAAATTATTAAGGAATTATCCGAAAGTTATTACACACCAGAATCTGATATTTTATTAAAATTATTAAATAATATGCGTAAAAAAGACTTTGAAAGTTTCACTTTAGGCGGCTGCATAATCCTAAAAGATAACCTAAAAATATGGATTATTAAAGAATACAGAGATAAAAGCTTTAGTTATACAACTACGGACTGGAATAATTTTATTAA
>JAFYWO010000034.1 GCA_017557925.1 Alphaproteobacteria bacterium
GCGCAGTTTAATTCATAAAAAGCAAGGCATTATATATATTCTTCTTTATGTAATATATGGTTTTTGCCTTGCTTTAATGTGTTAAAGGCATATTTTAAAGCTTTTGTTTATTTATATTTTTCAACATATTTATTTAATTTGTTTTTTTATTTATTTCTTAGTTTTGTAAAAATGTGTTGCTTTGTAGAGTTTTTTGTTATACAATCCTTTTATGTTCTTGATTTAATACAGGAGAAGCTTTTTTAATATGGGAACTTTCTTGTTAAACGATTTGGGTGAAGTTTTGTTAGAATTGGATTCTAAAGTTGATTTTGGTATGGATTTGACTTTAGAAGTTGATGAACTTTGCGAAGAAGCCTTTTTAACATCAGGTGATAATAAAATAAAAATAGGATATATTCATCCGGAGCTTGTTATCCCATTAAAACAAAACAGATATCTATTTGTTGTTGCCAGAAATAATCAATTTTATGCAATCAATAGCAGGCTTTGCAAAGTAGTGTTTATCCAATAAGGAGGAAATATGAATAATAGTGATGTTTATGCTGATTTTTTGAAGGGAAAAGGAGATGTAAAGGTTTTCTCCACCAAACGAGATGTTAAGCCTTATAAAGTTTGTAAAAAAATGTTAAGAAAAGTATATCCTTTTTTACTTGGTTCGGCAATCAGCGTAACCGCTTGTAATATTAGAAGTGATAGCGATTTTAATGAAAAAAAACACCCTACTTTTGAAGAAATTTATGCTGATGTTATTAATGTTTATAAATTAGATAAACTCAAAGACAAAGAACCTTTACCTCAAACTATGATTAAGCAAATAATGAAGAATCAAAACGTTCCTTATTTGTATGATATTAATTATAATCATCTGCCGGAAAATAAAGAAAACTTTTGGGAAATTGTAAAAAACGGAGTAAAGATAAGCACGACAGATGTTAAGACAAGTCCTTATCTTACAAAAGAACAAGTAAAGATGTATGAAATAATGGCTTTTAAGATGCTTTCTCAAATATCCAGAATCAAAGGGACAGTTGATGATGTTGATCTAAGTGATTATAATAATTTAAAAACTTTTAATTATTTTGAGAGAGTTGTTAAGTATAAAGATGATTTTGACAGAATTATAGCAAAAGAGGAAGGTGTGCACGACGCAAAGTCTGAGGTTTATGGCAGGTATTATAAAGATTATTTTGAGTTTTTTAATAAGTGTAAACCCTACCCTCAAATTGAAGATTTTGCAAGGAACCTATATAAAAGTGAAGCAAAAGACAAAATGCTTCCAATGAGGGATAGTGCTTATTATAATGCGGAAAGTTATAAGATTTTGGATAAATGGATAGAAAAACAAAACATAAAAGATGATAAAATCTTCTATTTTTCGCCGGTTGATGATGATATTTTTTGTAATGCCATTGCAAATTATTATAAACGAGGCAGAGATATTGAAGTTGTTTTGGGTGTAGATCCGACCGGAAATTTGGGTGATGGTTTTTATGCTCCTGTCGGAGATATTATAATTCATGAGCTTATGCACGTTATGCAAACAAAACCTTCATCGGCAGAAAATAGTAGTGATAATAACATTTTAGATGAGAACCTTTTAATGGGCAGAGAATTTGATGAACAAAATACTCGTATTGATGAGCTTGGACCTACTTTTATGAGTATGGCTATCAATGACTATCTTTATAAAGTAAAAAATAACATAAAACAAGATGAGGTTGTTGATTATGGGGCAGTTAGAATTAAAGGAAAAGATATTAAACTTGGTGAATTGGCTCTTTGGTTTAGAAGAAAGTTAGAAGAAAATGCTATAGATACAGATGAAAGGTTTAGTGTGGATAAAATGCTTGCTAAACCTCAGGTATTTAATGAGTTAAAATCCATTTCTTGCGGTAATATGGTAAAAAATTATAATTTTTACAATAACAAACAAAGATAATTTTAGACAAAACAGTTGACAATTTATATATTTAATGCTATAAATCAATTTGATATTTATAGATATGTTTTTAAAAAAATTATTGTATGAAAAGAGAAGTAAAACATACCCTGATTGGGTTGGTAACGATTTTTTTCGCTATGTGTTATTTGGCAGTAGCTTTTCAGACTACAGGCAATGAGCGTTTTTGGAGTGCTATTGTTTCAGGTGTTTCTTTTGTTGCTTACTTTGTAAACGACTATTTGGAAAAGAAATATTTGAAATCTTTGAACAAGAAAGAAGATAAAAAGGTTTGAGTTCTGTGTTTAATTAAAATAAATTGGATATGAAAGAAAAATCTTTTTCTCAAGCATTTTGGATCTGTTGCCTATTGGCAGTGGTGTCCTTTATCCTTGCTCTCTTTTTTTTTGATGGTATAAAAGAAACGATTGCGTGGTGTAGTTGTGGAATATTTTTGGTGTTGAGTTTTATCGGTTACTCGTGTGAAAGTGCGGTCACTATACCGGAAAACAAAGACATTTAAAAATATCAAATGTTTATTTTGCTGTGCCTCCCCTATTTTTATAGGGGAGTTTTTTTGTGTTTACGAATAAAAATAACTTGCTTTTATGAGGGGATTGATTTAAATGTGTGTATGTTTTTGGAGAGATGGCAGAGTGGTTGAATGCGGCTGACTCGAAATCAGTTGTGCGTGTAAACGCATCGGGGGTTCGAATCCCTTTCTCTCCGCCACTATACTTTTAAGCCCTTTATTACAAGGGCTTTTTTTGGATAGGTATAATTAAAGCCCCAAAAAAGGGGCTTTATTGAAGAGTTAAACCAAACCGTCAGCTTTAAGAAGTTCTCTGATGAAAGCAAGTCCTTTACCTGTCCAGTAGGTATGAGGTCTTTGAAGCGGTTGTCCTTGTGAATCTTTGCCATAATTATACCAACAAACTCTTGTATAGTCTCTGTTAGCATACTTAGCATACAATTCCCAAGCTTTACCCCTTTTAAATTGAACCTTCTTTTCGTGCAGATACTTGTTCAGCCAATTTGCAGTATGACCAAAATTTTTGGCAATAACTCCAATTGTGAACAAACTGTTTGACCGAATAAGGTCATCAAAAGCTTCTGCTCTAGATGAAAGCTTCTTGCATTCAGTTTGCAGACGTTCAATTTCTTTCTGTTTTTCTGAAATTTCTTTACTAAGTCTTAGAACATCATTTTGAAGTTCCTTAACTGACGCTTTTCTCTTTGGTGCAGTCTTTTTTATTGAAGCTTTAACTGCAACTTCATATTCAGGGAATAATCTTCCTTGAACTACGCCATCATTATTGGACATAAAAATTTGTTTAGTGATTTGTAATTAAAATAATACTCTCATTGCCGTGTAGCATAATAAAATATACAAAAAAGTCAATGTTATTATTTTTAAGTCTTGAAGTAATGATATAAACAAAAAACCGGAAACATAAGTTTCCGGTTCTTTGATTAGTGTTTTTTGTGATTTTCTCTGACACTCTTCTGAGAATGACCACAAGTTCTTTTAGCGTTCTGAGAAGAAACCTTGTCAATGTGTTCTCTTGCATGTAACTGCTCTTTTTGAACATTTGAGTTCTTCTGTTTTTTCTTTTTATCACCTACCGGCAATAAGTGATACACATATATCGGAAAAGATAAAATTGTTCCGATAATGTAAGCTACTTGTTTTTTTGCACTCATAGTGATTTTAGTTTGAAGATGAATATTTTAAAAACATAAAAAGTTACTTTTTAGAAGCTTCTTCTACATTATTAACATCTTCTTCTTTTGAAACACTGCCATTCCTAAAAGGAATTGGGTGATACACCAAGTTGGGGAAGTTAGAAACCAATCTAACAAACCACTCCGATACTTTTTTTACACACATAATTTAAGAATTTTATAATTAAAATAATTAGGTTAAGTTCTTCTATATTAGTTTTTTATTTTAAAAAATCAACAGATATTTTTTTGTTTATCCGGTAATATGAAAAAAACTACAATAAGTCGTATGATTTTATTGTAAGAGCATGGGAATATTTGGTCTTAACTTTAGAAAAAATTAAGATATAGAATATATATTTCTGTTATAGAATGGTTAATAATTTAGAGGTGAGATATGTCTCGTGCTGAAGATATTTTTGAAAGACTTATTTATTTTGGCGAAGATGCTATAGATGAGTTTATACTAAACAGACAGACCGAAGAATTATTTATGGACTTCAAACAGGCTGTTTCTGACGGAAAAAATATGAGAGCTTTACATCAAAATGACAGAAGAAATTTGGCTAAAGCAATATCTGCTTTCGGAAATTCTGAAGGCGGTGTTTTGGTTTGGGGTGTTGAATGTTCCAGAGATACAGAGTTAGGAGATGTTGCTCAAGCAAAAGTTAAGGTTAAAAATGTTCATAGATTTTTAAGTTGGCTTGAAGGGGCGATTTCGGGTTGCACTATTCCTTCTCATAACAGAGTAAGAAACCATATAATTTGTTCTGATAAAAACGGAGATGGAATTTTGGCAACATATATTCCCAAATCTGATATTGCACCATTAATGACAACGAGCGGTAGTCAAATTTATATTCGTTCCGGTTCAAATAATGTGCCGGCGCCCTATTCTGTTATTGCAGGTATGTTTGGTAAAAGACCTCAACCTAATATTGAGATGGTTATCAATAATAAAATGATTGATGTTGCAAAAGAAAATGAAGATGATATTTTCAGACCTCAAAAAAAAGGCGGTAAAAAAGAAAGTGTTGTTAAGGTCAGATTTTCTTTATTGGCAGAAAATAACTCAAATGCAATAGCAAAAGAAGTGTTTTTGTCGTGCAATACTTTATGTGTGGGTGGTGATAAAAACAAGGTAAATTTTTATTATGATTCACAATTAGAGAATTTAGCTTCTCAACATAATTCTATTAACCTTATTACACCTTTAGAAATGCGTATACCTCCTCGTGCGTTGTTTGGATGTGCAAAGGCTGAAATCAGATTTTATAATGATATTACGGAAGATTTTTTGATGGAAGGTGTTATTGGTGCAGAAGGCAGTATACCTAAAAGTTTTAGGATTTATGTTTCTAAAAATGATTTGAGGTCTTTTGTGGCACAAGCATTGAGAAAAAATGCCGATTTAGAAGTTCTTACCAATGAGTTCTTTTCTTGTTATTTGAAGAAAGAAATGTAGTTTTTAATGAAAAAGGATAGATAATAAAATGAAAAGAATTGAGATTTTCACGGATGGAGCGTGTTCGGGCAATCCCGGTATTGGTGGTTGGGGAGCAATTTTAAGATATAATAATATAGAAAAAGAATTATCCGGCGGAGAAATTGAAACAACAAATAACCGTATGGAATTAACTGCTGTTATAAGAGCTTTGGAAGCGTTGAAAGAAAGTTGTAATATTACACTTTATACAGATAGTCGTTATGTTATGGATGGTATTGAAAAATGGATTTTTCAATGGAAAAAAAGTGATTGGAAAACCGCTAACAAGAAAAGCCCGGTTAAAAATGTTGAATTATGGCAAAAATTAGATGAGCTTAAATCTAAACACGAAATAAGATGGGTTTGGGTTAAAGGACACGCAGGTCACAAAGAAAACGAAAGATGTGATGAATTAGCTCGTATGGAAGTGAAAAAAATTAAGGAAGGCTAATTTTTTACTTGTATTAAGCTTGTTATTATGGTATTATTGTATATAGTATCTGGAGTTTGTGATGGTAAAAAGTAGCGATTATGAAAAGGATATCAGAGCAATTTCCGAAAAAGTCGGAACTGCTGTTTTTACTTATGATGAGATTCACAATGAAGATGTTGGCTCAAAATACAAATACGATTATCAAAAAGTAATTGATGAGGTGTCAAGACTTAATGGTTGTGATATGACCGAGGAATTGCTTGAGAGAGGTATATTATCTATTCTTCCAGATGGTGAGTATAAAGTTAATGTCGGTTCAACAACAAAAGGAGGTGGAGGTTTAAATTATGGCGGAACAGCTTTCTTTTCTTATGATAAATCAGATATTTCAACTCATTATCACGAATTAGCCCATTCTTTACAGAAACACTATAACTTATTTGATGAAAATATGCTTGATGAGATATATAATGAGTCGGGCAATGACCTTAATGATAAAGAAAAAGAAGAAAAATTAATAGACAGATATACATACAGTCATTATTTAAATGAGATGCATTCAGAAAGCTTTGCTTATGCTGCTCGCATGCTTAGAGCAGACAATTGGTGGGAATTTACTAAAGAAGCAGTAGTGGCATACAGTAACGGTATTATGAGTAATTCTGTCGGATTTTTGGACCCTCGTAAAAAGTATGGAAGTAATCCTGCACTTAAATATTATTCTTCATACCCTGTTATGAAAGAAACAATTAAACAAATATATGATATTCGTAAACAAAAAAAACTGGGTGAATACTTTGATGAAAATGGAATTATAAATGATGAAAAAACAGCCCGTTTGGCTGAAAATATTGTTAAAGAAAAAGGATATTCACCAAGAACGTTAAATAGTTATTTTAATTATAACGCATTAGACAGACATAAGGATAATGAGCACGGTTGGCGAAGGGATAGCTTAAAAAGTTTGGTAATATTTTTGCCTACGCTTGTGTTAGAAACGTCAACAACTCTTAAAGAATTTGCTGACTTTGTGCAAAGTCGTGTTAAGCATTTAGAGTTATCCGCAAGAGAAAAATTTATGGTTAATAAATTTTTGTTGTCCCCTATTTCAAAAAATAAAAGTCCGGAAGAAAAGGCTTTAGAAGCTTATCAAAAAATAAGAATAAAATGTTCTATAGCGGATGAGAAATATGAAAATAGCTATATGGGAATCCACTTATTAGACAGACTTGATAATGCTCTTGATAAAGGAGGTTATCCTCAAGCTTATTTAAATAATTTCAGCGATATTATCAGTAATTATACTACTTTTTTTAATAAAAGCAGGTATGAAGCCGGTTTTAGGCATACAAGCAGATACGTTAATAAACTTATTAAAGAAAATAAGGATAATCCATATTTTAAATCGTTGATTAAAGGTCAGGTCAATGATTTTGATTTACAGAAAATGATTATAGAAAAGAAAAAAGACAAAAATAAACAGGTTATTCCATTAGATTTGGAAGCAAAACGTGATAAGAGCGGTTTTGCACATATACCAATAAGATTTATGGTGAAAACCGTTGAAGAATTTTCTGACAAATACAATATTAGTAAAGATATAAAAGACAAGATGTTGAAGGCTGTTGTAAATGAGCCTGAAATTTTTGAAAATAAAGAGTTTAGAAAACAAATGTTTAATCAAATTAAGCCTAACGATTTTCTTTCAACAATTAAAGGTACAACAGGCTCTATGAGGACTGATTTTTATAAAGCAATGGATAAGGTTGCCTCCAGTTATTTCTCAATTGAAGGAAAAGATAAATTTATGAAACCTCTGAGTGAGTTAAAAAATGTTGCACCTGATGACCTATTATCAACAATTGAAACAAAGCTGGAAGATGAAAGAGAAGCCTATAGATTATCAA
>JAFYWO010000035.1 GCA_017557925.1 Alphaproteobacteria bacterium
ATCGGCATAAAAATACTACCCAAACTTTCAAGTTCGTTACAATGCCTATCTTCTGATATATTTATCTTTATTTTTTTCATGCTTTACCCTTTTTTCTTGATAGAGGATGTTTTTGGGTTACCTCATCAACCAATTTTTGCGTTGATATATGCGTATATATTTCTGTTGTTGCAATATTTTCGTGACCTAGCATTTTTTGTATTGACCTTAAATCTGCTTTTTTATTTACTAAATATGTCGCAAAGGAGTGGCGTAAAACGTGAGGAAAGACTTTACTTGGAGAAATACCAGCATTTACTGCTACTTTTTTTAACCCCTTAAAAAAACCGTCCCTTGTAATGTGTCCTGCAAGAGATGTTTGCGATGGAAACAACCAATTATTTTTTCTATTTCCAATAAACTCTTTTCTGTATTCAAGATACTCTAAAACTTCTTTTATAACTTCTTTATTTATAGGCACAACTCTTTCTTTATTTCCCTTACCGTGTATAAGTATCTGTTGTTGTTCAATATTTATGGAATTTTCTGTTAAACTTACCAATTCACTAACCCTTAATCCGGATGAATACATCAATTTCACCATAACACCTATACGATTTACAGAAAAACTCTTATCAGAGCTTGCCGTATCACATATTTTTTTTATCTCTTGATGAGTTAAAAACAAAGGTAAGCCCTTGTTTAATTTTGGATTATGAATATTATTTGTAGGATTAGATGATATTATTCTCTCACTTATTAAAAACTTAAAAAACTCTCTTATACAAGATATTTTTCTAGATATTGTTCTGGGAGAATTATCTGACTCATTCAAAATATTTAAATAATCGGAAATATCTTTATTATCTATTTTTTCGTATTCTTTTCCTTCAGTGATTTTTGAAAATTCAACCAAATCCCTCTTATATGCAGCAAGCGTATTCAACGATGCGCCTTTTTCAATAGATTTTGCATCCAAAAATTCACTTATAAAATCTCTCATTTTGTGAGCTTTAATTCCACGCTTTTCTCAATAACCGTTTGTTTTGGTGTTATATCCATACAAGAGGTATACACTATACCCAAAACCAAAACAGCCAAAATAAAATATAATATGTATTTGTTACTTTGAGAACGCATATTAAATTCCTTCCTATTTGATTAGTATTTTAGTATTGATTATTATTATTAACACGTTATCCTAACTTGTAAAGTCTAATAATGTTTTAATGAATGAAACAATGATAAAATGTGATAAAATAATACTGTTAGTAGGTTTAATCGGAAGCGGTAAAACAAGTGTAGGAAGACGTCTTGCCAAAAGACTACACTTACCTTTCATTGATGGCGACCAAGAAATTGAAAAAGCTTCTGGCTTATCTGTTATTGATGTATATAAATGTTTTGGTGTTGATGAATACAGAGCAGGAGAAGCTCGTATTATGAAGCGTTTATTAAATGGGAATATATGTGTTTTGGCTTCAGGAGGAGGAGCTTTTGTTGCAGAACAAACTCGTCAAATAGCTAAGCAAAAAGCTTTGACCATTTGGCTAAAAGCTGATATTGATGTATTATATCACAGAACTACGGGCAGAAACAGACGCCCTTTTTTACAATGTAGCGATTCTAAAATAAAAAGTAAATTGCAAACTTATGTTGATGAAGAAACACCTTTTTATAAACAAGCCGATATTATTGTAGAAACAAAAAATGAAATAGTAGAAAATACTGTTGACAGAGTGATTAAAGCTTTAGAAAACTATTACAGACCAAACATAACGGAGAACTAATGATATGAGAAAAAATGAACGTAAGCATAATGAGTTAAGAAATATAGAGATTATACCGGATGTTAATTTATATGCCGAAGGGTCTTGTCTTATAAAATGTGGTAATACACACATATTATGTACCGCCTCCGTTGATGATAAGCTACCATCTTGGTTAAAAGGAGAAGAAAAAGGTTGGATTACTGCAGAATATTCTCTATTACCAAGAGCAACACATACCAGAGTTAACAGAGAAACTAAAGGTGTTAGCGGAAGAACCCAAGAAATCCAAAGACTTATCGGAAGATCTTTAAGAGCTGTTTGTGATTTAAAAATTTTGAATGGTTATGTTATACATATTGATTGCGATGTATTACAAGCCGACGGAGGAACAAGAACTGCCTCAATCACCGGTGGTTTTGTTGCATTGTGTATAGCGCTTGAAAAAATGGTAAAAAACAATCAAATACCATATAATCCGATAAAAGAATCTATCGCTGCTATATCTGTTGGCATTTGCAATGATGTAAATTTGCTTGATTTAGAATATGAAGAAGACAGTAAAGCAGAAGTTGATGCTAACTTTGTATTAACAGAATCGGGAAATATTGTTGAAATACAAGGAACAGCTGAAGAAAAACCTTTCAGCAAAACTTCTTATCTTGCTCTAATGGAACTGGCTCAAGAAGGTGTTAATAATTTAATCATCAAACAAAAAGAGGCTATCAAAAATGCAAAAATCTAGAGAAATTATATTTGCCAGTAACAACAAAGGAAAAATCAAAGAAATAAAAGAAATTTTATATCCTTTAGGCATAAAGGTTATATCCGGAGAGGATATTGAACTGCCGGATGTTGAAGAAACAGGAAAGACATTTGAAGAAAATGCCTACATAAAGGCTTTGGCAGCTGCCAAAATAAAAAATATTCCATGCGTTGCAGATGACTCAGGTTTGTGTGTTGATGCAATCGGCGGAAGACCGGGAGTTTATACAGCCAGATATGCTCCTAACAGAGATTTTGATAAAGGTATGGATAAGCTGTTATTGGAATTATCTGAAACAAATTCAACGAATCGTTCAGCATATTTTTCATGTGTCATTGTTCTTGCTTATCCTGACGGAAATTACAAATCTTTTGAAGGAAGAGTTGATGGCAGTATAGCCACTCAAAAAACAGGCAAATCCGGTTTCGGTTATGATCCTATTTTCATTCCTACCGGTTATAATCGCTCTTTCGCTGAGTTTAACAGTGATGAAAAAAATAAAATATCTCATAGAGGAAGAGCTCTTCAAAAATTCATCAAATACTTAACTGATAATGAGAATATTTTATGAGTGATTTCTATCCAAACATATTCAATATTCCGGCAAGCTGTCCTTTTTGGGATAACATAGCGAGTATTTATCTTTCTCGTTTTTCTGACAATCCGCTAAAACTTGCATCTGTCAGTTTTTTGGTATCTAACAGGCGTAACTGTATAGCATTAACAAATGCTTTTATGAAAAAGCAGAATATGCACCCAACAATACTCCCCCAAATTATTCCTATTAATGAAACAGATGTTGATGAGTTGTTTTTTTC
The DNA here is from genome assembly GCA_017557925.1 of Alphaproteobacteria bacterium. Taxonomy (GTDB): domain Bacteria; phylum Pseudomonadota; class Alphaproteobacteria; order RF32; family CAG-239; genus CAG-267. Next base: position 3,333 of record JAFYWO010000035.1, read on the forward strand.
TTATTTTGGTATTGAAAATATTACGGAAACAAACCACACTCCAATTTCAAGAGAAGAAAGACTTTTCTTGCTAACACGAATGATAATTTCTAAACCCAATGAATTTGGAATAAAGAAAACATCTTTAACACAAGCTCTTAATTTGGCAGAAAATTTAGCAAATCTTCTTGATACTTGCTATAATCAAGATTTATCTTTTGATAAATTGAATGAGCTAGTTCCTGAAAAATATGCATACCATTGGCAAGAAACTTTGGATTTGTTAAAAATCATAACTAAATATTGGCCAGAAATTCTTAAAGAAAGAAAAGCTATTGATATTTGTGATTTAAAAAATCACTTATTAAGAAAAAAAGCCATTTTCTTAAAAAATAACGATTTTGAAAAACATATTGTTATAGCGGGTGTAACAGCAAGTTTTCCTTCTTTTGTAGAACTTATGAAAACGGTTATAGAACTGAAAAATGGTGAAATATATTTTTCAGGAATCGACAAATTAGCAGATAATGAATATTGGGATGCTATTGACGAAATGCATCCACAGTTTGAACTAAAAGATTTATTAAAAAAATTACAACTGGACAGACTTCTAATAAAAGACCATTGCTTGCCAAGTAATATATTTCGTGAGCATTTTATATCAGAAGTTATGCGACCGGCTATTGTTTCTGACAAATGGAGTAATTTACAATCTGTTATAGATGGCAAAAGTGCCGTTAAGGGTATACAAGTTATAAATTCTAAAAATCAAAGAGAAGAAGCTCTTGCCATTGCTCTTAAAATGCGTGAAATTCTTGAAGAAGAAGACAAAACTGCCTGTCTTGTTACTTATGACAGAAACCTTGCGCGTAGAGTTTCTGCCGAATTAAAAAGATTTAACATAGAAGTTGATGATTCTGCCGGTATTCCCTTAAGCTTGACACCTATAGGTATATTTTTAAGACTTATTGTAGAATATTGTTTGGATACAAAATCTGATATAAAAATGATGGATTTACTAAAAAATCCATTTACTTTGATGAAACAAAACATAAATGAATACAAAGATAAAATATATAATTTAGAAAAATATTTAAGAGACAAAGAAAAACATCCCATCTCAAATGAGAATAATGATTTTTTAATAAAATTAAAAGAACTGGTTAAAGATTTTTCTGATAGTTTGAAAAAAACGAATATTGATTTTAATGAACTACTGAAACTTCATCTAAATTTAGCAGAAGAACTCGCATCATCAGATAGTAAGGAAGGGAAAAACTTCTTATGGTGTGGAGATATTGCCAAAAGTATGGCTAATTTTATTACAAAAATACTTGAAACATCTGATTTAATGGGAAAAATAAAAGGAAGCGATTATCTTTCCATATTATCATTGCTTATGAATAGAGAAACATACCGAACCAAATACGGAACTCACCCGAGATTGTGTATACTTGGCCCGATAGAAGCACAATTACAACATTTTGATTATATTATTATCGGTGAGGCAAACGAAGGAATTTGGCCTAAATTACCCAAAGCAGATATGTGGATGTCGCGCCCAATGATGAGTGATTTTGGATTCAACTTACCGGAAAAAAATATTGGTATTTTAGCTTTCGGTTTTACAAAATTTATGATGACCGAAAATGTTATAATTACAAGAGCTGAGCGAATCGGAGAAAGTCCTACTCAAAAATCTCGTTGGATATTTAGATTAGAAACTATGATGAAGGCTTTAGGTTTAGATATAAAAGATATTGAAGCTAATGGTTTTGTATCTTTTATTCACACTATTGATAAACCTAAGACTATTACACCTATAAAACCTCCTTCTCCAAGACCACCGCTACATGCTAGGCCCCGAAAACTTTCTGCAAGCGGATTGGATTTACTTATAGATGATCCATATAGTGTTTTTGCAAAATATATCTTAAAGTTATATCCTCTAAACGATTTAGATAGAGAACTTGACCAAAGAGATTTTGGAAATTTAGTTCACAACATCATAGAAGATTTTAACAATCAATACAATAGCTTATTACCGCATAATTCACTTGACATTCTGATAGATATAGGCAAAACACATTTTAAGAACCAAAACTTAAAAAAAGAAGTTGAGGTTTTTTGGTGGCCCAAATTTTTAACAATTGCAAAATGGGTAATAGAACAAGAAAAAGAATATAGGACAGAAGTAAAATCTATTCATAACGAAATAAATGGCGAAATTAAATACGATTTGCCATGTGGTCAATTTACCTTTACGGCAAAAGCAGACCGAATAGATGAATTGTTAGATGGTTCAATAAACATTATTGACTACAAAACAGGCTCAATTCCGACTAAAACCCAAGTAGAAACTGGACACGCAATGCAATTACTGTTGGAAGGTATTATTGCACAAAACGGCGCTTATGCTATAAATTCCAATAACACCGTAAATAAGCTAATATATTATAGGCTTGGAAAAGAAAAATTGATAATGGATTCCAACTTGCAAGAGCTTCTTGATAAGTCAAAAGATTATATTATCAAACTTGTAAATACTTTTGATTTTGAAACAACTCCATATCATTCTCGCCCAACCCCAAAATACATTCCTAAAAATAAAGATTATGAACATTTGGCTCGTATTAGAGAATGGTCTGTCCACGAAGAAGGAGAGGATGGCGATGAATAAGTTTGAAAAAGAAAAAAACTCTTTAGAAGAATTAGCAAACAAACAACAAATGACAGCTTCTAATCCGAATCTGTCTGTTTGGGTTGAAGCTTCTGCCGGAACCGGAAAAACTAAACTTTTATCAGATAGAGTTTTAAGACTATTACTAAAAGGGGTAAATCCCAGTAAAATTCTTTGCTTAACATATACAAAAGCAGCTGCTGTTGAAATGAATGAGCGTATAACAAAAAGATTAAGTAATTGGGCAATTTGTAGCGCTAATGATTTAGAAAATGATTTATCCAAATTACTTGGTGAGGATTTCAATAATTGCGCAAAAAATTCTTTATTATTAAATTCCAGAACGCTTTTTGCTCAACTATTAGACTCACCCGGCGGTATGAAAATTCAAACAATACATAGCTTCTGCCAAGATATATTAAAGCGTTTTCCTTTAGAAGCAGGAATATCTCCTTTTTTTGAAGTTCTTGATGACAGAAGCAGTAATGAAATACTACAAAACATAAAAACTGACATCCTAAAAAAGACTAACAATAATGATGTTCTTGGAAAAGAAATATCTTATTTAGCTAGTTCCATTAGTGAATTTAAGTTTCCGGAAATTATGAAATTGATTACGGATAATCGTAACAAAATAGATGAACTATTAAAAAAACATAAAACCATTCAAACAGTTATAAATAAACTGGAACATAAATTAGGAATTTCTTCTCATTTAACAGAAGAAGAAATAAAAAATGATTTTTTTGCAAATATTGATAAAGATACGTTTAAAGAATGCCTGAAAGCTTTTTTAAAGGGGGGGAAAGAAGATCAAAAACGCGGTAAAATATTCAATAAAATTATTGAAAGTAATTTTAGTATTGAAAATTATGAACTTTACAAAAATGTTTTCTTTACAGTAGAAGAAGAAAAACGTGCACACTTTGCAAGAAAAGACGCTATAAAGGCCTACCCTCTGATATTGGATTTTATGAATAGTGAGTTTGAAAGAATATCTATTGCAGACAATACAATAAAAACAATTAAGCTTTTGTGTTCAACTAAATCTATGCTTCATATTTCTAAAAACATTATTGATGCATATAATAGTTATAAAGAGATGTATTCATTGTTAGATTATGAAGACCTTATTATCAAAACCAAATCGCTTTTAGAAAATAGAGAAAATACTGATTGGGTATTATTTAAGCTTGATGGCGGAATAGACCACATATTAGTAGATGAAGCTCAAGATACATCACCTAATCAATGGGCGATTATTAGAGCAATTACAAAAGAATTTTTTGTAGGACAAAGTTCTTATGAAGGAAATATTCCTCGCTCAGTTCTTGTGGTTGGAGACAGAAAACAATCAATTTATAGTTTTCAAGGTGCTGACCCAAATGAATTTGATAAGATGTATGATTATTTTTTGGAAGAATATTCTTCTTTTGAAAAAGTTCATTTAGATGTTTCTTTCCGTTCTACCAAAGCTATTATGGATTGCGTAAATCTATTATTTGAAGCAGAAGATGTAAAAAAGGGTGTTGTTACAAAGGGGCAAAGTGTAAAACACTGTCCTTTCAGATTGGGCGAAGGCGGGAGTGTTGAAATATATTCTCTGACCAAACAAAAACAAGAAAATGAAGATAGTGATTATGGTTGGCTTATTCCTTTGGAACGAACTCAAAAATCAAGTCCATCCAATTTACTTGCTAAAAAAATTGCTCAAAATATAAAAAGTATGGTTGAAAACAAAGAAATTTTAGCCTCCAAAAATCGTCCTATACGATATGGGGATTTTATGTTTTTGGTTCAAAGAAGAAACTGTTTTGTTGAAGAATTTGTAAGAGCTTGTAAAGAATTAGAAATAAACGTTGCCGGCGTAGACCGATTAAAACTTTTAGAGCAAATTGCAACTCAAGATTTAATATCTCTCGGTAAATTTTTGTTATCTCCATATGATGATTTATCCTTAGCAGAAGTACTAAAATCACCTATTTTTAATCTTGATGATAGTGATTTATTTAAATTATGTTATGAAAGGAAAGGAACTATTTTCAACAATATGCCATCTTTTGCCCAATATAACAAAATTTTAGATGAATTAAATATATTGTTAAATATGAGCAAATACGTCCGTCCTTTTGAACTTTATTCTTATGTTTTATCAAAGATGGATGGTAGAAAAAATTACATATCAAGAATGGGAAAAGAGGTTGAAGATGTTTTAGATGAATTTCTCAATTTAACCATTGATTTTGAACAAAAAAACACACCATCTTTTGAAAACTTCATAAACTGGATTTCAAAAGATGAAGTTATCATAAAAAAAGAAATGGAACAAAGTGATAATGATACCGTAAAAATAATGACTGTGCACGGTTCAAAAGGATTGCAAGCTCCTATTGTTATATTGGCTGATACTGTTAGGGTAAAAAAATTCTCCCGAAAAGCTGATTTTTTCTGGGAAGATTCTTTATTTTATTTTCCTTTTTCTTCAGAATATTATAATGCAGAATGCAATAACTTAATTGACGTTCTTTCTCAAATAGATTTGGAAGAATACAGACGACTTTTATATGTAGCTCTTACCCGAGCCGAAGACCGTCTGTATATTGCAGGTTATACTAAACAAAAAAACATAAAAGATACGTCTTGGTATAGTTTGTTAGAAAATAACTTAAAATCAAACGTCACACAAATTGATGATGATAAAAAAATAGTATACAAAATAGAACAAGAAATACCTTGCAAAACAAAAGACAAAGAACAAGAAATCTTATTACAGGCAACTAAAGATTACAGTTATTTACTAACCCCGATAAATGCTGAAATCCCAATGCAAAAAATTCTTTCTCCATCAAAAGATTATGATGGAGAAGACGAAGTTATTTGTTCTCCTATTGAAGATGACGGTAATTTTTATAAACGTGGAACTGCAATTCATAAACTTCTGCAATATATTTCTAATGTAGATGTTGAAAATAGATATATGACATCTATTTTGTTTTTGAAAAAAGAATTACCTGATTTAGACGATAATGAATATGATAATATCACAAATGAAGTTCTAACTCTTTGTGAAAAATATTCTTACCTGTTTTCAAAGAATGCTATGTCAGAAGTTCCTGTTATAGGAGAAATTGATGATAAAATTTTCTCATCAAAAATTGATAAATTGCTTGTAAACGAAAAAGAAGTTATTATCGTTGATTATAAAACAAACAGGAAAACTCCCGACAATATTAACGAAGTACCTAAAGTTTATTTATCTCAACTTGATTGCTACAAAAAATTATTAAAAAAAATCTATCCGGATAAAGAGATTATTACATACTTGTTGTGGACTAATACCTGTAATTTGATGAAAGTATAAAACTTTGAGAATACAATTAAGTAAAATCTTTAATAATTTAATTTAAATGATATATTATAGTAACAAACATAAATATGAAAGGATACAAGGATGAAATCTATAAATGACAGTCAATTTGAGGACGAAGTTTTAAAAGCAAACGGTTTGGTTTTGGTTGACTTTTGGGCTGAGTGGTGCGGACCTTGTCGTCAATTAACCCCTGTATTAGAAGAAGTTGATAAAGCTCTTGGGGACAAAGTTAAGATTTGTAAAATGAATGTTGATGAAGCTCCAAATACTGCGTCTTCATACGAAATCAGAAGTATACCTACAATCTTTTTATTTAAAGATGGTGAAAAAATTGATGCAAAAATCGGCTTCAACTCTCAAGCAACTATTGAAGATTGGTTGAAGTCTTATATTTAATATAAACTACTTTAATTTCAACTCGTCATTCTTGGCGAGTTTTTTTGTTTTTAAAACAAAAAAGGAGAACCGTAATTCTCCTTTTTTATTTATAATTTCGCTCTAAACACATATTTTCTTATATGTGAATTATAAGGGAATAGAAATGAGAACCCTCAAGCCTCCTAATTCACTCTTACTTAATTCAATTTTACCACCGTGAGATGATATAATATCACGAGCAATAGACAACCCCAGACCAACACCGCCTGTTTCTTTATTTCTTGACTCATCTATTCTATAAAAAGCTTTGAAAACTTCTTCTCTTTTATCTTCAGGAATACCTGGACCATCATCATCTACGGTTATCTCTAATTTATTATTATTACTCTCCAACGCAACAGCTATGGTTTTACCATAATTAAAAGCATTAGATATAATATTTGTAACCGCACGTTTTAGAGCTTGCTCTCTACCTTGAATAGCACTTACTTGGTCATTTGTTGAATAACGAATCATTGCTTTAGTATTTCTAAACTTATTGATAATACTTAAAATAAGTTCATTCATATCAACAAAAGAATTTGTTTCAGAACCTTCGCCGGACACAAATGCCAAATATCCGTCCAGCATCTTTTCCATTTCGCTAATATCTTCAATAAATTCTTTATTATCTTCGGTTTCAGGCAACATAGCAAGTTGTAAACGCATTCTTGTCAGAGGTGTTCTTAAGTCATGAGAAACACCTGCCAACATTTGCGTTCTTTCAGATATTTGTTTTTGTATGCGCTCTTTCATTTTGATAAATGCTATACCGGCTTTTCTTACCTCTGAAGAGCCATAAGGCTTAAATGGTGTATTTATTCCCTTACCAAAATCTTCAGCCGCTTGAGCCAAAGTTGCTATTGAGCGAACTTGTATGCGTAAGAATAATGTTGCAACAGTAAAGAGCAATAAAGATGTTCCAATCATCCAAGCAACAAACCCAAAAATAGAGGTGCTAAATATATTTTTTGTTGAAGCTCTAAATCTATACAAGCCAACTTGATTTTCAACTAAAACCACAACATCATCTCTACCATTTGCTAAATAAACATTGGTTAAAGCATTTGGAAATTTGTTGTGCAATGATGTTTCCAAAAATCCGGTAACAATTTTATAGTCACTATTATAATGAGTATCAGTCTTTACGGATAACTCATTTTCTTTAGTAACAAGTTCCATATCTATCTTATAATTTTTTTTGTATAATTCTTTTATATCTTCAAGCATTTCAGGATTTTGAGAAGTAACATCTATAGCTACAGCAATATTATTTGACAGATTATCAGATAAACGTTTGCCGACTTTTTCCCAGTTTCCATTAAAAAAGGCTACTATTGATACAACTTGAACCAATATCAAAGGAATAAAAATTAACAACATTGTCCTAAAAAACAATGTGTTCGGAAACATCTTCAATTTTATATACTGTAATAATTTGTCTACTTTATCTGGAAACGTTATGTGCATTATACTCTCCTTTTATTCTGAAATTAACATATAACCTTTACCCCTTACCGTTTGTAAGTAACGAGGATTTTTTGTATCTGTTTCTATTTTTTTTCTTAACCGTGTAATTTGAACATCAACAGTTCGTAAATTTTCTGCCACCCCTAATATTTCTGCTAATTCTTCACGACTATGAACATCGCCGTTTTTTTTACCTAAAATATTTAACAATGTTCTCTCCACAGGTGTAATATGAACAATATCTCCTTTAGTATTTGATAATTCACCTTTATCCAAATCATAATACATTTCCC
>JAFYWO010000036.1 GCA_017557925.1 Alphaproteobacteria bacterium
AAATAAGAACAAAATATTGTAGGAGCAAAAAATTGGTAACAGATAATAATAACATAAAGATTTATGATACAAAAGATTTTGAAGGTATGAGAAAAGCAGGGCGTTTAGCAGCGGAATGTCTTGATTATATAACAGATTTTGTAGAAGAGGGGGTTACGACAGCTTATTTGGATGAATTATGTAATAAATTCATAGTATCACATAACGCAATACCGGCTTGTTTGGGGTATCATGGTTATCCTAAAACTATTTGCACCTCAATAAATCACGTTATTTGTCATGGTATACCTGATGACAGAAAGCTGGAAAATGGAGATATATTAAATATAGACGTAACAGTTATATTAGATGGATGGTATGGTGACACTTCTCGTATGTATTATGTGGGTAAACCAAAGTTAAAAGCAACTCGTCTTTGTGATGTTACTTATGAATGTTTAATGCGTGGTATAGATGCGGTAAAACCTGGTGCTCGCTTTGGAGATATTGGTGCAGTGATAGAAGAATATGCACATAAATATGGTTATTCTGTAGTAGAAATGTTTTGCGGTCACGGCTTAGGCAGAGTTTTCCATGATGAGCCAAATGTTCTTCATTTTGGTAAATCAGGGACTGGTCCACTTATAAAAGAGGGTATGTTCTTTACGATAGAACCGATGATAAATATTGGTAAAAAACACGGAACAATTCTTTCTAACGGTTGGACAGCCGTAACAAAAGACAGAACACTGTCTGCACAATTTGAACATTCAATAGGTGTTACAAAAGATGGTGCGGAAGTCTTTACATATTCACCCAAAGGTTTGGATAAACCTCCGTATAAATAGATAACAAAAAGGAGACAGCAATGGCTTTGAAGAAAACAAAAGAAGAAACAAAAACAAATAAAGAAGATAAGCCGGACTATATTGGACATCGTCAACGTCTTAAAGCCAGATTTCTTGTTGATAATGGACGTTCAATGCCTGATTATGAATTGTTGGAATTGATATTGATGTTTGCGCTTCCGAGAAAAGATGTAAAACCTTTAGCAAAGCAACTTATAAAGGAATACAAAACTTTGGCAAGTGTACTAACAGCACCTTCTGTTGAGTTAGTGAATTTTCCGGGATTAGGGCATCACGCAGCTACATTGTTTACTTTAATACACTCATGTGTAAATAAGATTTGTTGGGAAAATTTAGAAAAAGATGATTCTCCTGTTCTTAAAGATAAGAAAGAAATTATAGAATATTGTAGAACAAAGATAGGTTATAGCAAACAAGAAAATTTACTTGTGGTATATTTAACAAATAGGGGTAAATACCTAAAGCACAGTATAGAACAAGTAGGAACTGCTTCTGCGGTTATGATTAGTCCGCAAGATATTGCAAGAAGTGCAATTCTTAACCACGCAACAGGTGTAATTATTTCTCACAATCATCCAAGTGATGATTGTTCTCCATCAAATGCTGATATAGAAATGACATCTCAATTAAAAAGGGGATTGGCTGCAGTTGGTATAAAATTGATAGACCATATAATTATATCGCAGTCAAATTACTATAGTTTTGTTGAAAAATCATATTTTATGAAAGATTTACCGCCATTGCCTTATTAAGTAAATGTATTAAAAACAATGTGTTATAAAAATAATTTCAAAGATATGCATTTTTTTCTTGTATTGATTAAAATTTTGTGCTCTAATAGTTAATAAAGTATTAACAATTATTGGCATAGTTTTATGAAATATAAAGTTTTTAGCACTCCTCAAGCTAAAAGTCAGTTGTTATGTCGGAGTAACTCTAAAGGTTAATTTCAGGACATAAAGAGGCAGAGAGTTTTTTCTGAAAATTAAGAAGCAGATAGTGCTTATTAAATAATAATCAAAACAGGCTGGAATAATCAAACCTTTTCCGAGCCTGTTTTTTTATGCTATTTTTAAAATAGTGATTGACAAATGCTTTTTTTTCTGTCAAAGTATATCTCGTGTTAATAAATTTATGTTAATTATTAAAAAATTTTTTTTATGTTAAAAGAAATTGTTAAGCACCATGTAACTAACGGAGAGCATGGACTGAGTGTTAATCTTAATACTCTCGAAAAGGATGCAAAGTATAGAGAAGCTGCTATAAATGCAGTTGTAAAACAAGTAGAAAGCAAGCCTAAGGCTTGTATCTATCTGCCTTCTTACAAAATCGGCAGTCCGCTAGGAGCATTCATAAATGGTTTGGCTGCTCATAAAGAAGTAAAAAACTTAAAGACTACCAACATTGCTGAAGTCTTGAAGTTGGATACTGATACAATCACGGAAGTGTTGATTATCAAGCAGTCATTCAAGACCGGCAACGGATTGAAGGAACAGGTTGAGAAACTGAAACGTAAAGGATTTACCGTAAGTGTCTTTTGCCTTGTCGCTCATTCCGGCGCAAAACTTGAAAGTTTTGCTTACGAAAACGGCGTAGAAGCAACATCTGCTGTATGCCTTGACGAAATACCTTATTTGTAGTATTTGTAGTAAGGTTTTTTTGGCTTAATGCTAGAGTTACGTAAAGACCGGTTTTTACCGGTCTTTTTTTTGTAGCTTAAATTAATATCTTTTGGGCTTAAAATTTTTTGCAAATAAAAACTTATCTATATTGTTAATGGTGACAATATTAGGGTTATTGAGTATTTCTTCTAATTCTGTAGAATAAAAAGTGCTTCTCTCATCAGCGCCATCAACAAAAGCGTTAATATTACCGCTTGCATTTTCAATATACCTTTTTGAAGCGATTTTCCATACTTTTGTAATTTCTTTCCCTACATCATTAACTTTACCGCTCAAGCCGAGTTCAATAAGAGCTTTACCGCAAGGTGTATCATCCAACATTTTTGCATTTTGATTAAGCTTTACAAAATCAAAGGCTTGATTTTTGTTTTCTTCATTAGGCATAAAACTGATACTATAAACAACAGCTCCATCTTTTGCGGTGGAAACATCTCCATTTTTAGCCAAGTAAAAAGCTCTATCTAAAAGATTATTCATCTGTTTTTCTTTTAGGTTCAAAGTTAAAAACAGTAATTTCCGATGGTGCACCTATTCTCATTGGAGGTCCCCAATATCTAGTGCCACGAGATATATACATTTTAATCCCGTCTACATCATAAAAACCGGCTAATCTTCCTTCGTTTGCTTGTTTAACAAAATAATGAAAAGGATATACTTGTCCGCCGTGAGTATGACCGGATAATATCATATCAACATTGTCTTTGGTAAAACCTTTGGCAACTTTAGGAGTATGTGATAAAATAACAACATAATCATCTTTTGTTGCTCCGTATAAAGCCCCTTCAGGAATAATCTTCATTTTTCCTTGATGTGCAGAATTTATATCAGGGATACCGCCGACAAAAAGACCGGTATTACCAATTTTTTCACCATAATTACCAACAACATTAAATTTCATATATCCGAAATTCATAACCCAATCAAAATGACCGGAATAAAACTCGTGATTTCCTAAAGCCACATAAACTCCCTTTTTAGGAGATAGTTTTTTTAGTTCTTCCATCTGTAACTTTAATGCGTTATAAGAGTTATCTACAACATCACCGGCTAACACCACAACATCAGGATTTAATTTATTAACCTGCTCAACATAATCAGCAATTCTTTTTGCCGAAACATCTACATCTATATGTAAATCAGAAAGCATAACAACCTTAGTACTTTCTTTAATTTTTGGACTTTCTATATTATAAGTCAGAATTCTAGGCAACTTATTTGCTTCATACACTCCATACACAGAAACCAATAGTGTAACCAACATTGTTAGAAGGTTAATAGTATTGATGTGTGGAGGATTTTTAATTTCTTCCAAAGGAGTTTTTTTAATTAAATCAATAAATGTCCAAGCAAAATCTCTTAATATCGTTATAATAAACAAGAAAAAGACAAAGCCAAAAAAGAAGTATAATACCTTAATCAAATGTATCATAGGCGTATCAAAATAGTTATTCTTAATTATGTGCGCAATAAAAGGTGCACCGACACAGGCCAATAAAAAGAGAAAAAATCCTCCTTTTGTCCACCAGGAATAATTACCATATCCAACATAAGTCTTTGTTAAGATTGCAACAACAGCAACAGATACGATACTAAATGCAAGAAAAAAAGGCATAACAACCTCCTAATATAGTTACAAATTATGCTTCAACAGTTTTAGATGTAGATACTCTGCGCTTATAAACACGCTTTGGTTTAGGAGTTTCTTTAATATTATCTTCCTCTTTATTTTCGCAGATTTCAACAACCTCAAAACTTTTAACAGGAGATTCGTTTGCTGGTAATGTTTCTACATATCCATTAGAAGAAGGTACATTTTCAGTAGTTTCTGTTTTATTGTCATCAGAAACTTCATTATTTTCATCTTGGTTATTTTGTGCTTCTTGTTCAACATTACGATTATTGTTACTGTCTTGTCTTATTTGTCTGCGTTCATTTATTTCCGTAACTATTTTTCTATAATGTTCGGCATATTGACGATAAACTTCCATTTCTACATAATTTCCACTGCTTTGAGCTTCTTTTGCCAAATCATTATATCTTCTTATTAAATCAAGAGCAGTTCCACTGATTTTACCTGCAATACTAACACTATCAAACTTATAATTTAATGTGTAACCGTTGTTATTGTTACCACTACGATATCTATTATTTTGTTTTTTCATATAATCCTACACTTCTAAGCAATTATTCTGCTATATTATTTAAATTAAAAAAAAGAAAACAAAGGAACACAAACTCTAAAACGTATTCCTAAAACAAAAAGAATAATAACTTAATTTTTTTTATTTGCAACTTATTTTTTTAATATAACACATCTGTTTATATCAGCTAAATCCTTAACAATATCAATAAGTTGAAATCCGTTATCAGAAAAGATGTCAGCAACTTTTTTTGCCTGATTATAACCTACCTCTAATAAAATATATCCGTTGTTTTTTAAAAACTTAGGGGCAATCTTTGCAATTTCTTTATAACAGTTAAGCCCATCTTCGCCTTCGCCGATTAAAGATATTTTAGGGTCAAAATCTCTAACCTCTTTATCTAAAAGTAAAAACTCATTATACGGAATATATGGAGGATTAGATAAAATAAAATCAAATTGTCCGATGTTGCAATCAAGATTATTCCAACTTTTGTTATAAAAATCAACTCTGTCAAAAACATCTAATTTTAGCGCATTATACTTTGCAACCTCTAAAGCTTCACTGGAAATATCAATTCCAATACCGCTTATATTTTGCTTATCTTTAATCAGAGAGAGTAATATACACCCCGAACCTGTGCCAAAATCAATAATTCTGTATTTAGTTTCATCATCCATCAGAGATAAAGCACTTTCAACCAAAATTTCGGTATCCGGCCTCGGAGAGAGAACATTAGAGTTTACCTTAAATGAAAATTTATAAAATTCCTTTTCTCCGATAATCTTATCTAAAGGTTCGTGATTTATTCTCCTAAATAAAGCATCTTTTACTTTTTTTTCTTCGTCATCATTTATTTCAGGGTAATTGGGAGCAAAGTTTTTTAAGATTATATCCGTTTCCAATCTCGGGGAAGAAATCTTTGCTTCAATCAGTTTTTCAATTATATAATCACGAAGTATCATTTTATGCCGCTATAGATTTTTTTACTTCATAAGAGAGTTTCTCAAAAGCTTTTTTCTCAATTTGTCTTACTCTTTCTCTGCTGATATTAAGAGTCTCGCCAATATCATCTAAAGTAAGTGGCTCATCTTTTAACATTCTGTTTTTAATGATGAATTGTTCTCTGTCATCAAGCTTTTGCAGGCAATTTGATAAAATTTTTGTTCTATAAATACGTTCCTCTTTTTGAGCATATTTGGCTTCAATATTTTCTCTCTTATCAACAAGCATATCAATTTTTTCAACGCAGTCTTCATCATCTCCGATATTAATGTTAAGAGAACAGTCACCGTTGATACGCATATTCATTTCGGTTACATCTTTTTCATCCACCAAAAGTTCATTGGCTATTTGTTTAACCACTTTAGGGTCAAGCTCTTTATTTTCGTATAAGCCGAGTCTTGCCTTGATTCTATTGAGATTATAAAACAATTTCTTTTGTGCCGCAACGGTTCCTATTTTAACTAAAGACCAAGAGCGCAAAATATAATCGTTAATTTGAGCCTTTATCCACCAAATAGCATAAGTTGCAAGTCTTACTTTCTTATTCATATCAAATTTTTTTACAGCCTGCATCAAACCCAAATTAGCTTCAGATATAACATCAGACATAGGAAGACCATATCTTCTGTAAGTAAGAGCAATTTTAGCCGCTAATCTTAAATGAGAAGTAATGAGCTTTTGAGCAGAAATCAAATTTCCGTTAGTTTGAAAGTCAATAATTAAATTTTTTTCTTCTTCTTCAGTAAGGACCGGAAATTGCTTAATTTGTTCTAAATATGTATATAACCCATTTTCCTCAATCACCATAGGTAATTGAGGTTTGTTTTTAACTATTACTAAATTTCTATTCTCACTCATTTATTTTAATCCTTTTTATCTATATAAGAATAAAATTTAACATAATCTAGGGGGTATATGCAAAAATTGCATCTTCAACTTTCTTTTTATTATTTAATAAGTTTAATACATTCACATTAAATCCCTTTTCTTTAGAGGGGTATATCAATATATAAACTTGTGAAGCTTCATTATTTGGGCTTTGATTTTTGCATAACTTCATATTTTCTTCTAAAATATTTTCGTTTATCAAGAGATTTGCTATAACATCAGAAACCGGTCTTTTGGCTTCTGTTTTGTAGTTAGAAATATTTTCTTCTTCAAAAAGATGAATATTCTTTAGAACAAAGTGTTTTCTTCTTTTATCTAACATATTGTCTGCTATATGTTTATTATAAAAAGAAGTTATAAATTCTTTTGTTTCTTCAATCAATTTTTCGTCATTGCAAGTAGGAAGTTTGATTATATTTTTTTCAATTTTTTTTACAAAAACCTCAACACCATCTTCGTTATTTTTAACCTCAACAATATTATCATTTGCAACAGATACAAATGAATACAAAAAAAGAAGAAGATAACAAAAGAATTTATACATACATATCTCCTTAGAAGTTTAAGGATTTAGGTGTTCTAGGGAACGGTATAACGTCACGGATGTTAGCAATGCCGGTAATCAACATCATCATACGCTCAAATCCAAGTCCGAAACCAGCGTGAGGAACAGAACCGAATTTACGAGAATCAAGATACCACGAATAATCTTCTAAATTCATACCCAAATCAACAATTCTTTGTTGTAACAAATCGTAACGTTCCTCACGTTGAGAACCGCCGATTAACTCTCCGATTCTTGGAACTAAAACGTCCATAGCAGCAACTGTTTTGTTGTCATCATTCATTCTCATATAAAAAGCTTTTATTTCTTTTGGATAATCACGAACAATTACAGGACGTTTGAAGTGTTCTTCTGCCAAAAAACGCTCATGTTCTGTTTGCAAATCAATCCCATATTCCGGAGTATATTCAAATTTTTTATTAGATTTTTTCATAATTTCAATAGCTTCAGTATAAGTAATTCTTGCAAAACTGTTATTTCTTATGTTATTTAAAGTATCCATCAATGTTGGGTCAACAAATTTGGCAAATAACTCAATATCGTCTTTACAATTTTCCAGAACATCATTGATGCAATATCTAACCATATCTTCAGCTAAATCCATATCATCAAAAATATCAGCAAAAGCCATTTCAGGTTCAATCATCCAAAATTCTGCAGCATGCCTTGCAGTGTTAGAGTTTTCAGCTCTGAAAGTAGGGCCGAATGTATAAATATCGCCGATGGCGCAAGCATACATTTCACCGTTTAATTGTCCGGAAACTGTTAAATGCGCAGGTTTGCCGAAGAAATCTTGAGAGTAATCAATGCTACCATCAGGAAGTTTTGGAGGATTTTTTAAATCCAAAGTTGTAACCTGAAACATTTCTCCGGCACCTTCACAGTCAGAACCTGTAATAATAGGTGTATGAACATATTTGAAACCACGTTCTTGAAAAAACTTATGGATGGCAAAAGAAAGTTGTGAGCGAACTCTAAAAGCTGCGGCATATTTATTTGCACGAGGACGAAGATGAGCTATTGTTCTTAAATATTCATCAGTATGCTTTTTCTTCTGAATAGGAAAATCATCAGGTGCAATGCTGTAAATTTCTATTTCTTTGGCAACCAACTCATATTTTTGGTTTCCGCCTTGAGATTCAACTAATTCTCCTTTGACTGCTACAGAAGAACCGGTGCTTAAACTTTTAACTTCGTTATAATTAGGGAGATTATTATTTGCTATAATTTGTAAATTTTTTAATGAAGACCCGTCATTTAACTCAATAAAAGAAAAATCTTTGGCATCCCGTCTGGTTTTTACCCAACCTTTGGCAATAACTTCTTCTTTAGGAGATGAAGAATTTAATAATTCAACAATTTTTGTTCTTTTTAACATTTTAAATAATTCCCTGTTTAATTTACGTTACATTTTAAAGCAACACACAAAATAAACCAATTTCTTTTAAAAGTAAATATAATTTATTCATAAAAAATAAATTATGTAAATTCATATTTTACAAAGCAAAGTTTTTATTTGACATAACATTTTTTTGTGTTACAAGAAACGCTCATTTTTTATTCATATATTAATTTTTATGCGTAAGTTTATAATTATTATGTTAAGTTTTTGTTTTTTGTTTGTAAGTTGCCTTATTTTAAATATTAAAGATGATAGTTCAACTTATCACAAAAAAGTGTTTAGACCGGATAGTATAGTTAAACAGGCCATACCTGATAATCCTTTAATTATACCAAAACTATCCCACAGTAACTAATATTAACAAGGGAAAAGGCCAAATAGGATAAAATATCATATTTAGGCCTTTTTAGTTTGTTTATACATTTTTTCTTGCAAATTATAAGTAATTTGGTATTTATGTAGTAGTTTTTAATAGAATATATGGGAGAAATAGATTATGTTAAGAGTTTGTATGGACATATTGGTAAACTCTATGTATGAAACACTTGTGTTGTTTCCATATCTGTTTTTAACATATCTTTTAATGGAATATCTTGAAAATACAATGTCAAGACAGTCCGTGATAGCAATAAGAAGAGCAAAACAATTTGGTCCTGTTGTCGGTTCTTTTCTTGGTATGATACCTCAATGCGGTTTTTCGGTATCAGCTTCTAATTTGTATAGAACAGGTCTAATAAGTTTAGGAACTTTGATTGCTATATTTTTATCAACCTCGGATGAAATGCTTCCGGTACTGATATCCGGTGGAGTAGGGGCAAATTTTATCATAAAAATTTTATCCATAAAGTTAATATTATCCGTTATTGCTGGTATATTGGTAGATAATTATTTACCTCAAAAGTTTATCAGACACAGAAATGAACCAAGCATCAAAGCGTTTTGTCTTCAAGAAAAATGTAAATGCGAAAGCAAAAAAGACAGTATTTTTAAATTAGCATATAGACACACAGAAAGAATAAGTATATTTATCTTCATAATATCGCTTATATTCAATGCATATTTTACTTTTATGGGGTATTACAGTATAAAAAATATGCTGGTAAGTGCTCCTATCTTAAGCAAGTTTATAGCTTCTTTTGTTGGACTGATTCCAAGTTGTTATCCTTCGGTTTTGCTTGCTCAACTTTATTTAGATGACATAATAAGTCTTTCAACTTTAATGGTAGGTAGTTTTTCTAATGCCGGAGTAGGGTTAATGGTTTTATTTCGTATAAATCCTAACAGAAGGGAAACTATGCGTATCATCTTTTTGGTTTATGTTATAAGTATTATTTTGGGATTTGCTTTTGAAGGTATTTTTAAAGCAGTCTGATTATGGTAAGTATAACTACTTAATAAACTAAACATTTATTCATAGATACCCTGTAAAGTTAGGCTTCTATCTAAGAATATAATGCTCTATTTGACCGCAATTGTTGGCGAGTAGGCATTATTTTACGATATATTTGCATCCAAATCTGGGTGATAGTAAGGCAGTTAATAACAAAAAAGCGGATTTTATATCCGCTTTTTTCTT
>JAFYWO010000037.1 GCA_017557925.1 Alphaproteobacteria bacterium
GCCATTGTCTATACTCGTCCTATTTCTAAAGATAAATTTTTAACTAAACATAATTTATATAAAGATTATCAATCTATAATCAAACAGACAAAAGAAAAAAATATATGGAATAAAGAATTACCAGCCTTTGATACTACTATAGAAACAATCATAAATAGCCCATTTAATACAGAATATAAAATTGCCAATCTAAAAGAAACTTTTGAACAAAGTCCATATAATTGGTATGTTGTAAATAAAGAATTTGTTCCTCAATTAGCTGTATTTTATGACTCCCCTCATGCTATAAAATATCTTGAACATAAAGAAAATAAAACATTAAGCGAAACTTTCCAACTAATGGTTTTATATCATACTTACAAGCCCAATAAAATAAAGACCGAAACCTACAAAAATTTAACTCAATTTGCTCATCAACAAATTCAAGAATATTTCAAACAAAAAAAATTTCAATCATCATGGCGTTCAGAAGAATATAATGATATAACCAAAGGAAATTATGAAAAATGTTACAAAGATACAAAATGCCTATTAGATGTCATACCATATTGGATTGCTTTCAATGAAGAATTTGATGTCATTATTCCTTGTAAAATAGCACAAAAATATAACAAAGTTGCATATTTTGATGAAGCATACGGAGGACATGGCTCACAATCATTCATCACTTCTGATTGCCCACTTTATCCACAATACCAATATCCCAAAGATTTAAAAAAATATTCTAATATGCTTTTTTATGAAAATCTTCCCTATTCAGACGGAAGTATCAGATTTTTTTATTATGCACGTTCAACATATAAAGATTTAATAGACCGGTATTCTCCAAGATTTAACCATCCAAAACAAAAAGACTGGAAAGATTTTCCATATACAGATTGGGCAACTTTGTCATATTATAACTTCAAAAAATACAATGAGGTTTTAAATGCCGGTATTGGCTACCAAAAAGCTTTAGAAGAACTAACACAACATTATATCAAAAACTTTAATATCTCTTATGATAAAGCATATAACACAGCCTTATACACTTTAAAAATACCATCCATGGAAGATTGGAACTTAATATCAAAAGATAACTTAAATTATATGCTCCTAACTGGACAAGATTTTGAAACAATACAAAATACTCACCCAAATATAAATAATTATCATCAATATTTACACTTAAGCATTGCTCATCCAAAAAATCTTCAAAAACTCATTACTCTAGGACAAAAAGAAGAAAAATTTAACATAGATTTTCCAAATTGGTTTGGCAAAACCCCTCTAATGGTAGCCTCACAATACGGCTATTTAGAAAGTGTAAAAATATTATTAGAAAATAAAGCCAACATAAATAAACAAACAAATGAAAGCGACTATTGGTGTAATGACTATAGTTACGAATGCATATATAATGGTAAACGAACTCCTTTAATGTATGCTCTTCAAGAAGGACAATTTGAGGTTGTTAAATATTTGATAGAAAACAATGCAGATATATCAATAAAAGACGATAAAAACAATCTCCCACTAGATTATATGCTAGGGAAAGCACCTTATAAATCAACCCAAAACTCAAATATATCTGGCGGAGAAGCAACTTACCAGCATGATAGAGAAAGTCCTTTTACTAAAGAACAACAAGAAATTTTAATCCCACTACTAACAATTTCAACTTCTTCTCAAAAATAACTTTGCACGCACCTCATCAAACAAATGAGGTGCATACAATTTCAATAATCTTACCACTTTTCTTTAATAGAAAGTATTTTATTCCTTGCCCATTTGTTTCTATCTGCTGATACATCCTTTCTACTAACATTATCAGCAATAAGAGACAAGTTTTTGGTTCTTATACCTTCTCTAAGTTTCGGCCAATTTAATTTAGAAACATTACCGGTATTATACTTAATATCCATCAAAACTTCTTGTAATGATTGAGGTAATTTATCAAATCCCTCTATCCCTTCCCTCAACATCTTCAAATCATTTAATGTATGTTTATATAATAATTTTTCAGCCTCTCTAGCATTTATACGTAAATTACTAAATTTTTTATAATATTGAGCTTTATAATTATTTTTATAAATTTCCTTTTCTGACATATCTTTAAATTTATTATAAACATCTAACTTTTCCTGATATGTTGCATGTCTATCTCCAATCATAAAATCAATATCCAAAAAAGTTTCTTTATCATCTATATTGGAACCAATTCCTGTTGTTATATAACCTTTAGAATCTAAATAAATATATTCAATTAAATTTTCAGATTCTTCATTTACTAAATGCTCTCTAACATTAAATAGTAATTTACTATATTTTTTCTCTAATGATACAGAATTTAACTCTCTTTCCTCCTCATCTTCCTCTTTCTCCACACTCGCATCACTCTTTATTCCCGAATATTCATTATCTGCAATTTTTAACTCACGATTTTCTTTATCAACTTTTTCTCGTAAAATGTCTAATTCGCTTTTTCAGAGGTTTCCTTTTTAGGTTTTGGCTTTTCAACACCTTGTTGTTCTCTTAAAGCTCTAATAACCACCAACTGATTATTCATATCAAGCTTCTTAAAAGCCTTTCTTTGCCTATCACTTAAAGTTAATCCCTCTAACGAAAAATCTTCATCATCAGGAAGCAAAGAGTTTGTTGACCTCACATTAGATTGCAACAAATCATCGTTATTGTCAGATTTTGGCTCTCTATATCCGAGCCGTCTTTCTTCCAAAACTTCTTCTAATGCACCATCAATTCTTGCAAAATCAAGCTCAAAGCCATCTTTCAAATCACCACTTCGCTCAATTTCTTCAATACTTCCGTACTTATCAAGAAGTTTATGAAGTTTTTTCTTGTTTTCTTTTTTTGTAGCAAGTTTACTATCACTTACCAAGTCCAATAAATTAAAAGTCATAATTTTTCTCCATAAAAAAAGAGCTACGACCTATCGGCAATAACTCTATTTCAAAATTTAAAAACAAAAAAACTCCCCTAACGGAGAGCCTGATAGCACAGAATTTTAAGCATAATCTTCCATACTGATATAATCTTACACAAACTATGACATATATGTCAATGGATTTAGGGTTCGCTAATTATCTTTTTTATCACTCTGTTTTTTTAATACTTTGTATCATTAACACCTGAATTTGAAGATTGAGCGCCAATATTTAAAATATCTTTATTATTGACTTAAAAAAAATCCCTCATACAAGGGATTAAAAAATGGCGGACAGAGTGGGATTCGAACCCACGGTACCCTTTGGGGGTACACACGATTTCCAATCGTGCACCTTCGGCCTCTCGGTCATCTGTCCAAGCCTAAGAGAACTTATAACTTATTTTCTCATTTGGCAAGTATTTTTTTTATTTTTATTAACCTTTAGGATAACCGATAACTTGATTTATAATAACAAACTCATCCCTGCTAAGATGTAATTTATTTTTCAACTCATCTTTATCAATATATCCTCTAACAATAGTATTCAAACCTTTACTTGTCGCATACAAATAAACATTTTGAGCAGCCGCTCCTGCGTGGAAAGAAGAGTAATCCTCATCACTTCCTGTAAAAATTAAATTAACCGGAGCATCTTTTACAAAATCTTGCTTTGCAATATAAGGCATAAGATCATTACCGTTTTCTACAACTTTCTCAAGTTCATTTTGTTCTGCTTTATACATCCAAACTGCATTTTCAAATAAAACATATACTTTCAAATTTTGCTCATTTCTTGCAGTTGGAATTGTCCTTGTTCCTTTTTCATTTACTCCAAATGCACTCCATAACAAATCACTTAATGTTTGCAAACCAATTTCTTTTGAACTGTAATCTCTTGCGCTAACTCTTTTATTAAAAGTTTCCATCAAAACACCCGTCTTATCAGGAGCCGGTAATTTTTTTACATCAACCGCATCTGCATTAAAAGCAATACTCATTCCCAAAAGAACCAAACAAATCTTCTTAAACATCATAACCTCACTAAAATAAAATCATAAACTACTTTTACTCATAGCCTGATTTTACTTTAAATTCAGTTAATTATCCAAAATTTTATATTAAATCCCTTCCCAAACTTTTGTGTAAAGGAATATATT
The DNA here is from genome assembly GCA_017557925.1 of Alphaproteobacteria bacterium. Classification (GTDB taxonomy): domain Bacteria; phylum Pseudomonadota; class Alphaproteobacteria; order RF32; family CAG-239; genus CAG-267. The sequence goes on from JAFYWO010000037.1 coordinate 4,084, forward strand.
TATCATCATTTTCAACTTTTACTTCTTGGTTTGCTTGCTGTTCTTTCAGCATTTTTTGTTTTCTTTCTTCAATATTTTTTCTTTGCTCTTCGTTATAGGCTTTTCTTTCTTCTTCTAACCTGTTTTCGTGAAATTCTTTTGCTTTTTCAAAAATAACTTCATCTTTATCTTCTATATTTCCGGTTAAAAACTTCTTTGCTTTCAAAAACGCACTAACAAGCTTATCCGTGCTGATACTACCCTTTGTTAAATCAATCCAACCGGTAAAATGTCCATTACTCAATAGTTCCGAAAAATCAATATAAAACTTTTTAAACTTCCTTCTCTTTTTTGGGGCTAAAATCTTTTTCAATTCTTCCGGATCCGGAACTCTACCCAAAGCTTGGGCTATCTGTTCCGGTGTAATAATACATTCGCTCAAATCAAGCTCCATAATATTAACACCAGTAAAGTCAAGTCCCGTAAAATCAACACCTTTAAGATTAACCTGACTCAAATCAATCCTCTTTAAATCTAAAAGCGATAAATTGATACGTCTCAAATTAAGTTTATGAGGATAATAAATAGCCAAATATTCCACCAATGCCTGCAATTCCTCTATTGCAAGCTCATCCATTTTAATATCAATTAAGATAGCATCTTCAATATCGGCATCACGAAGAATAACACCTTCCATATTTGCGCCGGTAAAGTTAGCCCCTTTTAAGCTAGCCCCTGCAAAAATAGAATCTGTTAAATTTGCTCCGGATAAATCCGCTCCTGCCAAATCAGCACCGGTAAAGTCTGTTCCGACCAATACCGCACCACTAAAGTTTGCATCTTGCAAATTAGCAGCAGAAAAATCAGCTTTAGATAAATCTTGTCCTGAAAAATCCATACCTACCATATTTGCGCCAACGTGATATTCACCATCTGCCAAACCTTTTCTTCTACCATTTAAGTTATCATATTTTTCTATTTCACCGGCAATAGCTCTCCACGAGTGGCTATATTCATAAAGCTTTGCTTCTATTTCACCTTCAACAACTTTTTCGCCACTAAGCCTCAAGGCTATTTCTCTTTCCATAGCCTCTCTTGCTTTACCTAATTCAGCATAATAAGAACGAAGTTTTTCCAGTCTTAAAGAAGGAGCCTTATCTTCTTGAGTTTCCGTAACAGGCTCAAACGAAAACAATTCATCATCATTTTCGCCAACAAACATAACCGCTTTTTCATCAAATATTTCGTTCATCTATGCCTCGTAATATTCAATATAACGAAAGTTTACTTTATTTTTTCAAAATTTTCAAGCTTTTAATAAATAGTCAGGTCTTTTTTTCAATAAAAACCAACTCAAAACCACCGCAGGAAGTGCCAATAAAGAACTAATAACAAAGAACACCGGCCACGAAGTAAATTCCAAAACTACTCCTGAACTGGAAGCAAAAACATCTCTTGTAAACCCAGGCAAAGAGGACAATATAGCATACTGAGTTGCAGTATAACCTTTACTGCATAGTATTGACATAAATGCAATTATCACGGTTGTAGCCATTCCTGATGTCAGATTCTCAAGACTTATTGTAAAAATCAAAAACAACACATTATGTCCCGCATAATAAAGAGGAATAAAAAGTCCGTTTGTCACTCCTTGCAAAATTGCAAACACAAACAACCCTTTCAATATTCCTATTTTATTAACAATAAGCCCTCCCAATATTCCTCCAATAATTGTTGCAAACATACCATACAACTTAGAAATATAGGCTATTTCAATTTTACTAAACCCCAAATCATCATAAAAAGGATAAGCCATCGGTCCAAAATATGCATCACTTAAACGATATACAAAAACTAAAACAAGTGCCACACCCCAATATTTTTTTTGCATAAACAACACTAACGGTCTTAATACCGTATACTTCCATATTTTTTTACTTCTAAGGACTGCTCTGTCTTTTGTTTTTTCTGGTTCTTCCGCTAAAATAACAGCACCCATTCCCAACAAAATTAAACACCCCATAATAAAATACACCACACTCCACGGTAAAGAAGATGCAAGCCCTATTGCACCGGCACTTGATATAACACATCCAAACCTATAACCCAACACATAAACAGTTGCTCCATCAACTTCTTTTTTATTTGAGCCTAAAAACATTTCAACCCTGAAAGCATCTAAAACAATATCTTGTGTGGCTGAAAAAAAACTGATAAGTAAAGCCACAAAAGCTATTACCAAAATATTTTCATTCGGATTAAAACAAGAAATTCCTATTATAGACATCATTAAACCAAATTGCGAAACAAGCGCCCAACTTTTTCTTTTTCCCATTTTATGTAAAAACGGCACTTTAATATTTTCTACCACCGGCGCCCACAACCATTTAAAAGAATAAGGCAGTCTGATTAACGAAAAAGCACCTATTGTTTTATAAGCAACACCAAAGTCTTTCAACCATAACGAAAGTGTCCCAAAAACCAACGCTAACGGCAAACCGCTTACTATACCAAAAACAAGCGCTATTAACATTTCTTTAGAAAAAAATCTTTTTTTATTACCCATTGTTTACCTAAATTTTCTTAAAAATACACTTTACGAATTTACCTTTTTTTATCATAAAACACAATTTATTTGCCCTTTATTAACAGATTTAAAAATATACTAAAAAAAATCACCCGCCAAAATTAGGATAAAAAAATGTCTTTTATAAAATCTATCGCAACATTTAGTGGCTTTACAATGATATCCCGTATTACAGGTTTTATACGAGATATGATTATAGCAAATTTTTTAGGTGCAGGAACGGTATCTGATGCTTTTCTTGTTTCTTTTAAGTTACCGAATTTATTCCGTAGCCTTTTTGCCGAAGGTGCTTTTACATCGGCTTTTGTTCCTCTTTTTTCATCCAAATTAATTTCAAAAAGCAAAGACGACGCCATAAAATTTGCCTCATCATCAATATCTTTGCTTGTTTTCGTACTCATAATATTTACCATAATTATTGAAATTTTTATGCCACAAGTCGTAAAAATATTAGCCCCCGGATTTATTGCAGAACCGGAAAAAATAGCACTGACAACAACACTATGCCGCATAACTTTTCCTTTTCTACTATTCATATCTATAGTATCATTTCAAGCCGGTATCTTAAATTCTTTTGAGCGCTTTGGTGCACCTGCCGCAGCTCCAATTATACTAAATTTAGGCATAATAACTTCCGGCCTTATTGCTGTGATGTTTTTTGACGTTCCAGTTTATGCTATGGCATTTGGCATAACCATATCCGGTATAATAGAAGTATTATGGCTAAAATACTTCTTAAATAAAGAAAACATAAAAATAATTCCGGATATTCACCTTATAAAAACACTAAAAAACGAAGAAACTCAAACCCTGTTTAAGCGTATAACACCAGGTATTGTCGGTGCTGGAATTTATCAAATAAATATGGTTGTAGATACCATTTTAGTTTCTCTTGTTTCAAGCGGTGCGGTATCTTGGCTATACTATGCCAATCGTTTACAACAACTCCCCCTTGGTGTAATAGGTGCTGCTATAAGTGTAGCATTATTACCTCTTTTATCTAAAAAACTAAAAGAAAACAAAATAAACGAAGCAAAAGACACCCAAGACAAAGCAATTTTTTATGGTCTGGTTATGTCTTTACCTGCTTCTGTTTTATTTATTCTCTTAGCCGATTCGCTTATTCAACTTCTCTTTGAACACGGAAAATTCACACCAAAAGATACTATTGCCACAGCTTTGGCTCTAAAAGCTTATGCCATAGGACTTCCTGCTTATGTTATGGTAAAAGCTCTGATGCCAAATTTTTTTGCCAGAGGTGATACCATTACTCCCGTAAAATACAGCTCTGTTGTATTTATAACAAATTTTGCTCTAAACCTAATTCTTATGAAACCGCTTGGACATATTGGTATAGCCGTTGCAACATCTATTTCTGCTTTTGTATCTTTGTATCAATATATTCGTGGGCTAAAAAAACGAGGTTATTGGGAATTTTCTCCTACTTTGAAAAAACAAATAAAACTTACTGTTATATGTTCTGTTGCCATGTCTGTAACAGTGTATTTGCTTCAATACACACTAAACACACTACTGCCGACAAACTTAATACATATACTAATCCTAAAATTAGCTGTTATAGGAACTTTTGGTCTTGCAACTTTTTTGGTTTTTGCTAAGATAACCGGTATTATAGATATAAATGCTATTATATCCAACCTTCTATCAAGGAGAAAAAGAGTATGCTGAAAAGCTTTTTTGCAAAACTGAAACTTATTCTTAAACGTCTTATAGGAAAACTTGTTTATATTTATACTTATCTAAAAGGCTATCTTCCTATTTTCATAAAAAAAATCCAACAAAAGGATACCTCCGCTTCCGCTTTTATATCCTCTCTCATTAAAGAATGGAAGTTAAGTTCTTTAGTATTTTTTGGCATAATCGTATTATATTATGGTTTGGGAGCTTTTGTCAGTTCAAGCATTAACAACACCTTAAATAAAGAAATAAAAATAGACCAATCAACAGAACGCTATGCAACCGTATCTGTTATCTATGCACTAAAATCACAAATAGATGACACCCCTTGGACACCATCACTTCCACTAATTTTCCCTGCCTCCATTTTAGATAATCTTCCAAGCTTTCAACAAGGCTCAAAATCAGCTACTCTGAATATCATAAAAAAACTATCCGGATTATACCTTGATAAATCCTTAAAAAATGCAAGCCAATTACTTAATTATCCTGAAAACATTTGGCTTTTTTCACAAAATGAGGATGATAAACTTTCACCAGGCTCAGCAAAACAATACCGTAAAGCTCTTGGAGAGATAAAAAACTTTTCCAAAACAGAAGCTGTGCGCTTTCCTCTCAGCCCCTCAAATTTAATATATCAATTAGACGCCATAAACACTATTTTATCTAACCAAACCGAACAAATAGAAAAACACGTTCTGGAACACAATACAGACTTAACAGACCTTAAGGCAGATAACCTATTCTATCGCACTCAAGGTGTTTTGTATACAATCCATTATTATCTTTCAGGTCTAACTAAAGACTACCAAGACTTAATTGTAGAAAAAGACCTATACGAAGATGTAACAACTGCCTTGCAATCGCTAAATAAAGCAATAAATCTAAAACCGTTTATTGTAAAAAACTCCTCACTTGAAGATATATATGGAGCAAACCATTTAATGTATTTAGCCTTTTATATCTCAAAAACTCAAAATATTTTAACCACAATATCTGCTACCATAAAAGATAGCACACCAAAGGAGCAATAATGATAATAGAAGAAAAGAATTTATCATCTACAGAAAAAATCTTATTTTTTCCAACCACTGCTCCCATAATAGGTACTTTTTCCATAAAAGATACCTCATCATTTGATTTGGTTAAAAACCTAAAACAAATAAACCTTGCTAAAGACTTTATTTTAACAAAAGACTTCTTATATATAGAAGCACAATCACAAGAACTACTTGAAGATTTATATTTAATCTGCTTAGGCGAGTTAGATGACTATATATCTTCCCCCTCACCACAA